>JANYLL010000406.1 GCA_025357895.1 Ignavibacteriota bacterium | reverse complement strand
TACTTCGCTAATTCAAAAAAAGAATACGAGAAGAATTTTGTGAAGCTTGGTGCAACACTTATTTCAAACGGAATGCTCTGGATCGGCTGGCCGAAAAAAGCTTCGAAAGTCACGACCGATCTGAGCGAGAATATTATCCGTGATTTTGGATTAGCGAATGGATTAGTCGATGTCAAAATCTGCGCCATCTCCGAAAAATGGTCGGGACTAAAATTTGTAATTCGTGTTAAAGATAGAGAAAAGAGATAATTTAATGCACATCCCACAACGAACACATTACGCAGGATCACTTCGCGCCGAGCATATCGGACAGAAGGTGACTATCAACGGTTGGGTCAATTCAAATCGTGACATGGGCGGATTGCTATTCCTTGATATTCGTGATCGTGAGGGAGTTGCTCAATGTGTTGTTGAGCCCAATTCCGAGTCAACGTCTCTTTATGAAGAAGGAAAAAAACTACGTTCGGAATTCGTTGTAAGTATAGAAGGAGCCGTTCGTCAAAGATCGAATCCAAATGCAAAAATCCAGACCGGTCAAATTGAGATTTTAATTTCTTCGATTCAGGTTCTCAATGAATCCGAAGTTCCTCCCTTCGTTATCGAAGAAGAAGTAAAGGCAAGTGAAGAACTTCGTTTAAAATACCGTTATCTTGATCTTCGCCGCCCGAGCATGCAGAAGAATTTAATGACGCGGCATAAGGTAACACAATCGATTCGCAATTTTTTCGATTCGCGCGGATTTATCGAAGTCGAGACTCCGATGCTTATGAAGGCAACACCCGAAGGAGCAAGGGATTTTCTTGTGCCAAGCAGATTACATCACGGTGAGTTTTATGCTTTGCCTCAATCACCTCAGATCTATAAGCAAATCCTGATGGTTGCGGGGCTCGATAAATATTTTCAGATCGTAAAATGTTTCCGCGATGAAGATCTTCGCGCCGACCGTCAGCCGGAATTCACTCAGCTTGATGTGGAGATGAGTTTCCCCGATGAAGAGATGGTTTATGATGCAATGGAAAATTGCTTGCGAAAAGTTTGGGAAGATGTAGGTTTGTCGCTTCAGAAATTTCCGCGATATTCTTATAAAGAAGTGATGGAATCTTATGGCTCAGATAAACCTGATCTTCGTTATGATTTAAAAATTACAACGCTGACCGATTTACTTCGCAGCAAAACGGAATTTAAAGTTTTCAATGATGCACTTGAGACAAAACAAGGAGTGATAGCTTCAATTGCTGCTCCAGGTTGTGCCGTTTGGTCTCGCAAGCAGCTGGATGAACTTACTGATCACGCAAAACTTTACGGAGCAGGCGGACTTGTCTGGATGAAAGTTACTGAAGCAGGCATTGATTCCAGCGCAAAGAAATTTCTTTCACCGGAATTAATGCAGGAAATTGTCAACGCTTCAAATGCAAAACAAGGTGATCTTATCCTCATTGGCGTCCATCAAAAATGGAGCAGGGCTTATACGATCATGGGAGCTTTGCGTTCGGAAATTGCGAAGCGATTAAAATTGCTCGAAGGAAAGCAATTCGAATTTGCTCCGCTTTGGGTTATGAATTTCCCGATGTTCGAACTTGATGAAGCATCAGGAAAATTTAATTCTATGCATCATCCCTTCACTTCGCCAGTTGTCGAAGATTGGGATAATAAAACCGATGATCTTGCTCAGATCAGAGCGCGAGCTTATGATATTGTCGTCAATGGTTATGAACTCGGTTCAGGTTCGATAAGGATTCATGATAGGAAATTGCAATCGGAAATTTTCGATATGCTTGGTCTGACTAAAGACGAGATGGAGAAGAAATTTGGTTTCATGCTCGATGCCTTTCGTTATGGCGCTCCACCACATGGAGGCATGGCGCTTGGTATTGACCGTATCGCCATGCTTTGCTGTGGTACCGATAACATCCGCGACGTCATCGCCTTCCCGAAAACGACCTCGATGCAAGGCTTGATGGAGGAATGTCCATCGCCTGTTGATTCGAAGCAGTTAGGTGAGTTGGGGATAAATATTAATAAATGAGATCCGTTCTATCGAAAAAGCCCTCTTCTCAAGAATTAGAAATTTTTGCAAATCTCCGCGATCGCAAAGAAAGTGATCATTTTATTGCCGAAAGTGAAAAAATCGTTGTCCGTCTTCTTCGATCGCAATTAGAAATCACCTCTCTCTACTTAACGGAAGAGCATTTCAATTCAAAAAAACAGCTCATTGATTCTCACATTCAGAAAAGCGATTGCAATATCTTTATCGCTTTAAAAGAAGAGATGGCGGAAATTGTCGGATTCAAATTGCACCAAGGAATTCTTGCAGCAGGGAAAATTCCGAAGGAGAAAAATCTTGATAAACTGATAACTGATTCAAAACTCCCAATGCTCTTTGTTATCCTCGATGAAGTTGCTGATGCAGAAAATATGGGTGCAATATTCCGCACTTCGCTTGCGATGAATGCAACGGCAATAGTCATTGATAACAAAAGTGTCAATCCCTGGATGCGCCGCGCAGTGAGGGTTTCGATGGGAGCAGTTTTTGAGTTGCCCGTTGTAACGGTCGAACCAATTTCAGATTCCATACAAATGTTACGAGCGAAAAATATTACAACATTTGCAACAACCTTAAATGATTCTGCCAAACCGATCTGGAATTGTAATCTTACAAAAGATTGTGCAATAGTATTCGGCTCCGAAGGACATGGTGTCAAAGCTGAGATCGTAGAAAAATGCGATAAGGAAATTACAATTCCGATGCGGGATAATTTTCATTCGCTTAATGTTGGTGCTGCACATGGAATTTTCCTTTATGAAATATTAAGGCAGAGAAGATCATTATGAAAATCGTTAAAGTAACTTATACGACCAAGGCTGAATATGCTGAACATAATCAGTCTAACATCAAAAATGTGATGGCTGATCTCCAGGCGATCAATAATCCCGGAGTAAATTATAATTGCTGCCTGAATCCTGATGGCAAAACATTTACTCACACAGCCTTCTTTAATTCGGATGAGGATGAGAAGGTCTTGCTGACACTTCCGGCATTCATTCATTTCCAAACGGAGCTAAGATTAAGTGGATTGGAAGCTCCGCCAAAGCAAGAGTTGTTAACTTTGGTTGGGTCATCGGTTAGTATTTTCTAAAATATACCTGGATTATTCAATCACAATCTTCTTCGTTATAACTCCTTCTTTCATTTCCATTCGTGCATAGTAAATGCCTTGTGGGAGTTTTATCGAAAATTGCTTTTGAGTCTCATTCATCATTCCATCGAAGACTGCCATCACATCACGTCCGAGTTCGTCGAAGATATGGAGATGGATGAGTGAAGATCGTGTAGGGATAGCAGAAAGCATAGTTACTGACCCATTCGAAGGATTCGGAAAAACTATTAACTTTTCACCAGACAGATTTTGATTCTCTACCCCCGATTTTGGGATTGGAGAAAATTCAAAAACAACTGGTATAATGCAAATAGAATCTTTTCCGGAGAAATGAGCAGTAGTTTGAATTGCGCCAGCAAAAGTTCTCCATTGGAAATCTGGAGGTAAAGAAGTCGTAAATTTTATGCGGATATTTTTATTAAAGCTTAGCCCTGAAAGTTGAACTGGATTCGTGGGTAAAGAATCTTGATATACTGTCGAAAGAGTAACCGATGATGAAGAGTACTGAATTAATTTCCAGTCAGTAAAAGTAGCACTATCGAGCTTATTGTTAAATATTTGTATTTGTACAGTTGCATCTCGATATTTATGCAATAAAGTATCGAATAAAAAAATACCATAATTCTTGGCACCTATCTTTATCGCATTGTCATAATATCCTTTTGCCCTAAGAGTGGTAGTAATATTCTCTTCGCTATCTGCTGGGCATGAACAAAATATCTTGTTGGTTATTAAGTGATAATGAGAAGTTACATAAGTTTGAAAAATCGAATCATTTTGCGGGATAAAATGAACGTCTCCGTCAAAATCAGTATTCACAAAAAAGGGTGGAATAACCTTTGATAAACCATTCCATCCATAACCGCAACTATCAGTAGATCTTCCCCAACAAAATGTACTTCGGGATCCGGGTGCTTTATATATGAGTGAATCAACTCCAATCGGGACCTCAATTAATTGTGCCTTTGCCCACCCAAACATTAAGAAAAGACCAAGACTTATTTTTAGGCTGTGCTTCATCCCACAAAAATACGAAATAAATCAGAAGATTGTACTAAAAAAATGGGGCAATTTTTATTGACCTGAAAATGGGCAGAATTATTATTTCTGAGGGATTGGTGAAGTTAATAAGCAATATATAACATAAGGGCATCATTAAGAGTATCATTTTTGGAACTTTCTGGACAAAATACCGCTTATTACCCCGCTACAAAATCCGCCAAAAGGGCGATTTTTGATTAAATTTAGGAGATTTCAAACGTGGATAAGAAAGATAAACTCTCGCATCGGACATATAACGCTAAAGAAGGCGAGATAAAGAAGGATTGGTACATCGTTGATGCCGATGGGCAGACGGTCGGCCGCCTTGCAACAGAAGTTGCGCGCGTCCTTCGCGGCAAGCATAAAGCAACATTCACTCCGTATATTGATATGGGCGATTTCGTTGTCGTTATCAATGCTGAAAAAGTAAAGATGACTGGCAAGCGCATGGAGCAGAAAGAGTATTATCATAATACGCTTTATCCGGGCGGAGCACGTTTTGCGAAGTTCAAAGATGTTCGCGCAAATCATCCTGATCGTATCATCGAAAGCGCTGTTAAAGGTATGCTTCCGAAGAGCTCGCTCGGTAAGAAGGTCGGCATGAAACTGAAGGTTTATTCAGGTACAAGCCATCCGCACGAAGCTCAGCAGCCGAAGGTATTGAAATTAGCATAATTTTATTTAAGATTTTTTTCATGGCAAAGACGCAAGCATCAATCCACGTAGGACGCCGTAAAGAGGCAGTAGCCCGTGTTATTCTCACCCCTATTTCGACAGGTAAGCCTGTGGAGATCGTTATCAACGGCAAACCGATCGAAATATTTTTTGCTAATGGCATTCATCGTGAAGATCTTGTTCGCCCGTTGAAATCAACCGGACAATACGGCAATTACAGTGTTCGTGCAAACGTCGTTGGCGGCGGCACCAGCGGTCAGGCCGGAGCGGTTCGTTTAGGCATAGCCCGCGCTCTTGTTGCGATCAATGATGAATTCCGTACCATACTTCGTAAAGACGATCTCATGACGCGCGATCCGAGAATGGTCGAGCGTAAGAAGTACGGACAGCCAAAAGCTCGTAAGAGATTCCAGTTCTCGAAGAGATAAATTTTTAGTGCTGAGCATTGAGTGCTGAGTACTGAGTTACATCACCAATGTATTATTCGTTTGAAACCGAGCCGGGTCACTTGAAAAAGTGTGGCAAAGCGAGAATAATACAAAGAATTAAAACCAAATACAATACATGCGAATCAGTTTAGAAGACCTCTTAGCTTCAGGTGCTCACTTTGGGCATCTTACCCGCCGTTGGAATCCGAAGATGAAACCTTACATCTTCATGGAGCGCAACGGAATCCATATCATCGATCTTAAAAAAACTCAGCAGCTCGCTGAAGATGCTTTGAACGCCGCTGAGCGTTTGGCATCAGAAGGCAAGCGCTTTCTTTTTGTCGGCACGAAGAAGCAGCTTCGCGGTGCTATTAAAGAAGAAGCGATTCGCTGCGCACAATATCATGCAACCGACCGCTGGCCGGGCGGAATGCTAACCAATTTTGCGACGATCCGTAAATCCATTAAGAGATTGCAGAATCTCGATAAGATGGATGCCGATGGAACGATCGAAAACTACACTAAGAAAGAACAGCTTCTTTTCTCACGCGAGAAGATCAAACTTGATGCAACGCTTGGCGGTATAGCCGACATGCGCGGACTTCCTGCGGCGATGATCATTATTGATATTAAAAAAGAGCATATCGCTGTCGAAGAAGCAAAGAAATTGGGAATTCCGATCTTCGCTCTTGTTGATACGAATGTTGATCCTGATCTTGTGGATTATCCGATCCCAGCCAATGATGATGCGCTTCGCTCGGTTCAGCTCTTCGTTCATTCCTTTGCTGATGCCATTAATGCAGGACGCGCTGCATCAAAAGCGAGAAAATCAGATGAAGGAGTCGAAGCAGAACGTTTACAAAAAGAAAGCGATATCGATGAGATCGTTGAACCGGTTGCAGAGACCGTCGCAGCATAATTAAAGGCTCTGAAGTTTTTGTATTAACGGCGAGCCTTGCATAGAGTGCTCGCCGTTTTAGATTTTAAGAATTGGTAGGCGCAGGGCTTTAGCCCGCG
>JANYLL010000387.1 GCA_025357895.1 Ignavibacteriota bacterium | reverse complement strand
CGCGAATGGACGGATGACGATGCCAACAGTGTTCTGGAAATATTTGGAAATGAATCCGTTGTTCAATATACTGCTGACGAGCCTTATGAAGATGGAATGCGAAGAGTTATAGGTTCCAGAGTATTTTTCCATGAGAAGAACTTAGGACTAACATGGGGAATATTCGAACGCAAATCCGGCAAAGTTCTTGGAGATATTGATTTTACATATAAAGATAAGCGTGACTTCCGTGTGAGTCTCGGTTGTTGTTTCGCTCCCCATGCCTGGGGTAAAGGATTTGCCTCCGAAGCTTTGAAAGAAGTCATTCGCTACGGCTTCGAAGATTTTCCGTTATTCAAGGTTAATCGTCTTGAAGCCGGCACCGATCCGAGAAATTTCTCAGCTCAAAAATTACTTGAGCGGCTCGGCTTCAAGAACGAAGCCTTACTCCGTGATTATTATTTCGAGCGCGGGAAGTTTGTCGATCAGCATATTTATGGATTGCTAAGAAAAGACTGGGCGAAGAACAACGTTAATGCAAAATAACCAAACGCTCCTCAAATACTTTGCCGTCTATCTCAAGCCGCGCAATGGCATCAGAGCAGTTTAGTGAATGTGTATCGAGTTGTACTTGGTAGCTGCCGGCATCTCGCGTTTCATCGATAGGACTTATGATCTCGCGCCCAAGTTCATCAAATATACTAAGATGAAAATGCGAATGTGCACGCAGATTAATGTTGATCTTCACTATGCCGGAAGCTGGGTTAGGGTATATCATGAAAGGTGTATTTCCTGATGTTGCAATAGGGAAGACATCAAGGTTATATTGGATCGGAAAATTCCAAAAACTGAATACTCCAACGCCGCGGCTATTGGTTATCCAAGGACCTTCATAGGTAGTCGCTGTATCATTATAGACCTGATCAGGAAGATAGCTGATAGTTCTTGCATTTGTTGCGCGTGATAGTTGTAGAAAAATTGTATCTGCGCTTGCTTTGATATTTGTCACGATACCGGTATCGTTTCCAACATAAAAATAGTTTTTGATGGATTCGGTCTTTGGTGATATGATAATATCGTTTTGTAATACCAAATTACTTGCGCCGTTATTAAATACTAATGCGATCGTTCGATGGTCAGCACCTGTAAAATATGCGCGCTTGATATCAGGAGAGTTAATGCCAATAGTATCCGTACTAATATAAAAATCACGTCGCAGCAGATCAAAAAGTTGATCGCCAAGTGTATGATAACCCCAAAGTGTATCAGGGAAGAAATGGCAGCCGTCATGTCCCGGCAATGCCATGGTGCTATGCCCTACAATATCGGGGTAGTAATCGGGGAGTGAGCGAAAAAGATCGCGCAACTGGCTTGCTGTTCCGGAATTGCAGCCTGGTCTGATCTGCATCACGTATATCTTTTTGAGATTAGGATAATCCAGATGCCAGGCATTATAAAGCGTTTTGAAATTATCAAAATAATTACCGATATTATTTGCCTCACCCTGATACCAGAACATAGCTTTTGCATGTGTTGCTAAGCCGGATTTTACTGCGCGATACAGCATTGAGCCATAGATCGTCTGAAGATCCATGGGATTCGCAGGATTAGGAACGTGCGATTCGATCGCTGTTCCACCTACACCGCCACTGATAAGTGCAGTCGGTATGCCAAGCCTCTCAACAAAATCTCGTTGTATGCGCATAGGAAAAGCACCGACACTTACATTGCCGCCATTTCCAAATGCATTGGAGAGATTCCAGAGTGTATCACTTTTCGAATGCGAAAAATTATAACCATAGGTACGGCAATATTCATTTGAATATGGATCACCACCGGCAATAGAATTCGATTGTCCATTGACAAAATACACATCTCCGCAAGCAATGCTATCGCGTCTGCGCATAACGGAATCTTTACCTATTGATTTTACTCCGATAATGCATGAGTATTCCGCAAGTTCAGCATGAATACGCGTGGAAAATGAAAAGGATGCACCTTCAGCAGAATATTTTAGCGGCGACGAATAATATTTATACGGTGCAGAATTTTTAAGGACTTTCAGATAGACTGAATCAAATCCCTTTGCGGGCAATAGGGCGCTTATCAGTACCGTCGCTGAATCATCGCTTTCGCGAGGATAAAGTTGGAGCGATTGCGGGCAAATAGTAAATGTCGGATCAGGCGGCTGGGGTCCCAGGATACCATATTTTTTCATCAATGAATCTTCAAGATGAACGCGATCACTATCTGATAAATACCTTGAATACACAAAGATCTCTGCCACATCTGCGCCGAGAAAACTGCTGCGGGAAAATGCACCGAGATAGATAGTGGTATCAGTATTCGTACCGATAAATGCCGAATCAGCCGGGCGGCCATTTATTGAAAAAGAAGCAAATTGATTTGCCTGATTAAACTTTGCAATGATGAGTGCCGACGCCGAATTAAGAGGAATGGTTGAGCCAGCAAGTGTATTAAAATTTCCATGAAGCATAAACGGTGAATTCCCGCTAAAGAAAAGAGCATGGGTATTGCCGGAAATAATATTATTGGAAAGCGCAAAATTATTTATTCGGACAACGGCGCAAAGTGTATAGTCATGACTTACAGGAAAGATCGAGGGACCTTCAAGATAATTTGCAACGCCATCAAAGGTTACCGTGCGATGACCATTAATGGAAGCGCTGTGCGAGGGAGCATTCCCAATTCCCGGAGATGAAAATTTGAGATTCGGATTTCCTGCATCAATCCATGTTGAAACTTTTCCCGCTGAATCAACGATTCCTGCATCGCCCTGAAGATGAATTAATGCACCTGTTGGGATTTGACCAAGTGCAGATAAGGCAGTAAGAAAAACAAATGCAACAACATGACAAAGAATTTTCATAAGAGTAGGGGTAATAATGAGCTTTATCAACACCATTTATTATCTAAGCGTTTTGATAAACGGGTAAATTGAGAAGAACACTTAACCACTGCACTGCCCTTTTTTCTTTTTAAAAAAAATACGCTACTACTTAAATGTCAGCATTACATATAGAAAAGAAACTTCTCTTTGGAACATTCACCAAGTTACCCCTGTTGTTTTCGTGCGAATTTTTCGCAGATATCTTTTTTATATTAATCAATTACTGACCTATGAAATATTCTAAAGCATCGAAGGCAGCAGCGTATACTATTCTTGGCGCGCTTGTTTTGTTTGCGACCGTTCGTGTTGTGCTTGCAGCTACGGCTCTTGACTTTACATTACATAATAGAACGGAGAAGATCATTCACCACATGTACGTTTCCGGGCATGATGATGATAAGTGGGGAGAAGACGTTCTCGGCAAAGATGTACTCAACGATGATGAATCCGTTGAGGTAAAATTCTCTGAGGGCACGGAATCGGCAACATACGATATCAAACTCGAGTTTGAAGATAAGTCAACAGGTGTCTGGAAAAATTTCGATCTGAAGTCGATCACCAAAATAACCGTTACCTACAGAGACGGAACACCTTGGGCAAAGTGGGAATAAGAATACTATTCTTTTAAAAAGTTACATAAAATGTCTTCGCAGTTATTTACTGCGAAGACATTTTTTTAATCCTCGTACTCTATATCACCGGGTGCATCAAAAAGCAATTTCATAATCTGTCTTTCATTGAGAGGAAGGAATGCAAAAGGCAAACCATCCTGATCGGAGAATTCCACTTCATAAACTCCCGCTTCCATTTCCTGGATCACACGCCCCACCTGCCCGCGCGGCAATCCCTTCTCCGGCAGGTCTTCAAGCAAAACGACGAGATCGAGTTCGTTGATTTCTGACATAAAGTTTATTTAATATACCCCATCTTTTTTGCTTCTTCTTCGTCAAGCAGATAGACAACATCTTCGAACGGGGCTTTGCGGGTTTCAATGAGCAACAACAACTGTTTGGCGTTCAACGTTAGTAAGGCATAGGTTTGTCCGAGGTTATTCGCAAACTCGACCATAAAATGCCCATCGCCAAAATCTTCGACGACAGTACCTCTTTCTCCACGAATCAGCCCCTCTTCAGGAATATCTTCCAAAAGCGCGACGACATCGAGTAATTTTATTTCTTGTTGCATGGATATATTATAAGACTGCTGCTTGTGTATTTACTTATATTTTCTTTCTGAATATTTTTAGCCATTCTTTAAAAAACCATTTTAATGGCATTCCGGTAACGACTGGGGTACTATCAACACTAACTTCTAACGATGCTGGATTAAATACAAACTTTCGTGAATCTACTTCTTTTTTGCGAATACCGTCGTCTGAGACTTGGGCTAAATGGAATAGGATTGTGTGGGATGAAGTTTTACCTAAAAAATCTACTCTTTGCGCGGAAGAATCCCATCGAGG
>JANYLL010000430.1 GCA_025357895.1 Ignavibacteriota bacterium | reverse complement strand
ACCATCCAGCTCGGAGTTCGTCAGCTTACGCCCGATCCGTATCTTGAAAGTTTCAGTAAATTTCATGAAGGTGATAAACTTACTGTATCCGTTGTCAGCATTAATGATTTCGGCGCTGAAGTTTCACTTGGTGAAAATATCACTGCCTTCCTTCCGATCTCTGAAATTTCTTGGGAGCGAATTCCCACCGTTGCTTCAGCAGTAACTATCGGCGATGAATTTGATGTACAGATCTTAACCGTCGATCCGAAGAAGCGCCGCATTTCCGTTTCAAAAAAACGACTGGAAGAAAACCCCGTTCGTCAGCGCGAAGAAAAATACCGTCCGGGCACTGATCATAACGGTACTATCAAAGAAATCACGAAAGGCGGAGTTGTTGTTACATTTGAAGATGGCATCGAAGGCTTTGTGCCGCGCCGCGAACTCAGCCATGACCGCATCGAGCGTTTAGAAGACGTCTTCAAAAAAGATAAGCCGATCGAAGGTTTGCGTGTTATCGAATACGACCGTCGCGACGGAAAGATCACCCTTTCCTTCATCGCTGCAGAAAAAGAAGCGCAACGCAATACGTTAAAAAATTATCGCGCTACTCCCAGAGGCTCGAGCTTTTCCTTAGGCGAACTTGGGTCATTAAAGGAAAAGCTGGAGCAGGCAGAGGGAAAGAAATAAAGTAAAAGACAACTGCTGCATTTTTATTTCTGGAAATTTCCAAAACCGATCGATACTCCACCGTTGAACCTGATCTCATTCAGGTTTGCAAGCATTTGGGCATGAAAGATCATTCCTATCCAGGAGCCAAATCTCAAGTGGGCTTTAACTGTAATCGGAATTGCAACATAATTATTTTGGTGTTCGACCAGATCCGCGCGATAATCTCCGGTGGTGAAAAATCCGCCGGGATCCTGATGCTGGTTTATCGCTGACCTTTCGTAATGCAAGACCCATGCAATTCCGGCAGTGATCGATAATACTTTTGTTAATTGATTTCCATAATGCAGAGCAATGACTTGATTGAGATTAGCTGAATACGACGTTTCGGCTCTTGATGCAAAAAAATCTAATCCCGATCCTCCCTGCCTATAGGTAACAACGTTGCCGGCTCCTACAGAAGAGAAACTGATTCCGAAAACCTGTTTCTGATAGATCACGGATAACTCTGCTATTCCCCCCAGACCTTCAGAAAAATCGGAAAGGATTCCACCAGATATAATAGCATCTACTTTTGGATGCAAGGTATCGCTTTGCGATAAAGCCTTGCCGGCAAAAATAGCTGAGAAAACGAGCAGAGTTATCCGTAAAAATTTCGATGTACGTTTCATCTTAATATTATTTTACCACTGCGAACGATAAACTGCGTACGTGATCGTTGCAAAGAATATCACAGTAGTACGTGCCCGCACGTAATGTATCTGTGGGAATTGTTGTAGAGAATTCGCCGGAAGAAAGATGTCCGTGGTATCCTGCAACTTCAACACCTAACGATGAAAAGACTTTAATTTCTACGTCCGATTGACCATCAAGAGTGAATTGAATGGTTGCAGAAGTACTTGCCGGATTCGGAAAAATATGAATTGCTTCAGTACCTTGCTCGAAAGAATTTTTTAGTACCGAAAGCTTAAAGCTGGCGACTCTCCCTTCGATGATCGGTTTGATCGTATCACGAGCCGCTGCATATTTTGAAATCACCTGATACTCCGTCGTATCTTTATAAATATGAAGTTTACCTGTCTGGATTCCGATGGCTCCTAAAAATAGTGCGGCGAATTCATTCGCAGCTACAGTGTAGATCTTTCCGGTATCGATAGGTGCATTACCTATCATTACAGAGTTCAGGCGGCTATAGAGGGGCGCTTTCGGATTGTATGTATATTTCATACCTGAGGTTTGTACTAAAAATTCATCGTTATGCTCGATATCAGATAGACCGAATTCTAACCCCTGCATGATCGCTGCACCGGTCATCGTGAATGTTGCAAGTCTGTAGCCTAAACCATTATCAGTGTTATATCCGTAACCGACCATTCGGAAGATATCCGCACCTACGATCGGTCCCTGGTATAGTTTATCAGCCGTTGAGCCCCCTACTTCTATAGCAATATCGGATCCTGTTGCCGAGCGAAATGCGTCGGTGACAAGGTTGCCAACCGGAGTATCATGATTTCCTTGATCTGTGAGATTCTCAGCAACTTCATCGAAATCATTATGAGCATAGGAAAGCTTTTGGGAATACACGGGACCGAACATTGCTTCGATGCCTTTGATAAGTGTATCAATAAGAGCTTTTGTACTTGGTTCTTCAGGAATATTTTCGTCAAGTGGTATTGCAGTATAATCAAGCAATGTAATTTTTTTACCTGTTACAGCAAGATGAATTTTTCCGATATGAGAATAATGTGCACCAACTTGAACAATTGGTACTAAATCTCCGATAGGATTGATTACATTCTTAGGCGTCTGGAATACATAATGATCATGTCCTCCGATGATCATCGATATTCCGGGCACATAACTTGCAATCACGGAATCAAGATTATATCCCAAATGCGAGAGAAGAAGAATCACCTGACAGCCTTTTGCTTTTAGGGTATCAACCATTGCCGATGAGATCTGAATCAGATTCGTATCGAGAAATGCCGGTGATGGCTGTGAAAGCGTATTCGTCTCTGGTGTTGTAAGTCCAAATATACCTACCTTCGTTGCGCCGTAGGCTTTGATGGTGTATGATTGAATATATTTTTTCAATCCGCGAACACCAGAATCTTGGAGTACACAATTCGCTGAAAGCAACGGAAAGGATCCTCCGCCAGCAAATGCAGTATCTAAGACCTGTTTCAATGTTGCAGGAGTCAGGTCAAATTCGTGATTCCCGACCGTCATTGCATCGCAGCCAAGAGCAGAAAGGATGCGAAGTTCCGGTACACCAAAATAGGCATTATAAAAAATATCGCCAACGGAAAAATCTCCGGCATGAAGTGTGAGAACATTTTTTTCTGTCATCTTGGTAAACCCTATGACGCTTGCTGCACGGGCGATGCCGCCACGTGTGCCTTTAAGATCGGCTGTGCGCGGACCGTAGGGAGCAAGTCCGGAATGCGAGTCATTCATGTGCAATATGGTGATCGTATCGGTCTGCTGCGCAAAGGCAACATTATACAACGCGATAGATAAAAAACAAAGTGTGATTAGTATTTTCATAGAGTTTCAGAGTTTTAATTTAAAAATGAGTTATTGTTCGATACAAAAATACTTTTTTCGGAAGTATGAATTGTCACGGATTTGTCACAGAGTTGTTAAAAAGAATATGACACTCCCATAATAAGAACGACAGGCGGACCGCCGACCCAATCGCTTTTTGCAAGTTTAATGCCACTCATCACAAGTCCGAACTCTGCCTGTGCTACAAGCTTATCTGTGATAGGCTGTGTTCCTCCAATCTGAACGGTATTCCAGATACCGCCTTTGAAACCTTCGCCCATCATTTCCTGCTCTTTTTCCAAACCGAGCGTTTTACCGACTGAATGAGCACAGGCTGCGCCGATAGCGCCGACTCCGGCCCACATACGTCTGCCACAATCCCGTCGGTATTCGAAATTTAAAACAGGCCACGCAAGAAACCATGGCTCACCGCCAAGATCGTGTGTTTTTGGATAGTAAAAGATCGGGGAGCGAAAATAAATACGTGTTCTTTCCGATGGTTCAGCAATGATCGTCCGAATGCGGATGCCATAGGCTTCGACAAGAGGAGTTTGTCCATACATAAAGCCAATCGTGGTTTTGCTGCTTATTCCATAAGCGTATTCAGCAATTCCTATATATGGAATTCCTGTCGAAGCAGTCACCATTGATCCGCCTTTATCTGCAAAGAGATGATCTGGTGACGGAGCTGTGCATACCTGAGCAAAAACTGATGTGAAAGAGCAAGTCAGTACAATTGCTGCAATGAGAATACCTATTGAGTTTTTCATTTTGTTTTGCATTAGAAAATGTGAATGAATTTCTGAATGCAAAAATGGCGAATTTCAAAAGGTGAATTGCCACCGAATTATCAGAGGATTGTCAAAAACATGTCATACTCCGTGCAAAGAGGATATGGAGATTTGACATGCACTCGGAGCAAGTAAGGAAAGGAGTAATACGGACCTATTTTACAAACTTATATCCTGAAGTATGAACCGTAACTAAATGTTTCGGTTCGGATGGATCATCTTCGATCTTTTTACGGATCGAAAGAATATAATTGTCGACAGTTCTTGTCGTTGGGAAAATATCGTATCCCCAGACTTCATCGAGGAGCTTATCGCGGCCTAAGACTTCACCTTCATGCTCAATGAAAAATTTTACGATCTGAAATTCCTTTGCCGAAAGTTTAATCGGTTTTTTATTTTTTAGGGCTTCTTGTTTTTTGAAATCAAAATGGAGGTCACCGAATGAAGATTCTTCAATACCTTTTTTCAGATCCTGCGTTCTGCGCAAAAGTGCTTTGATGCGGGCCTTAAGTTCGCGAATGCTAAAGGGCTTCGTCATGTAATCATCGGCACCGATCTCAAGACCAAGAACTTTATCGATTTCCTCCGATTTGCTTGTCAGCATCATCACAAGCGTGTTAATGCCTTCTTTGCGAAGTTCGCGGCAAATTTCCATCCCATCTTTGCCTGGCAGCATTATGTCGAGAAGGATCAGATCAACCATTGGATTTTTTGCCTGCTTCAATCCATCGATTCCATCGGAAGCAAGAAGTACATCATAATTGTCTTCGCTAAGTCCTGCTTCAAGCGCAATGCGGATTGCGGGATCGTCTTCGACAACGAGAATTTTTTTCATTGTGGTATAACAGGGAAATATAATGCAAAAATACTGCCTTTTCCAACTTCGCTCTGCACTTCTACTCTTCCGTGATGCGCATTCATTGTATGCTTGACAAGCGAAAGCCCAAGTCCAGCGCCGCCGGCGGATTTCATAACCGAATCATCGATCCGGTAGAATGCTTCGAAAATATGGGCTATTTCACGGTGAGCAATTCCATAACCCTCGTCTTGTACTTTAACAATAGCTTGACCATCTTCATACAAAGTAGAAATCGTAATGTCTTTTCTATCGGCAGGTGAATATTTCATTGCATTCGTGATCAGATTTGTGATCGCATCGGCAATAGCGTCAGCATCACCTTGTATCATAAAAGTCGTAGGCGTAAAATATGTATGAATGATAAATCCTTTGGAATGTACCTGATACTCTAACGAATGTATGACATCCTGAACTATTGTAGTAAGATCGATGATCATCAGATTATATTCTTTTGTTCCTTTTTCGATCTTTGCAAAATCGAGAACATTGGTAATGAGTCTTGAAAGTCTATCAGCTTCACCTTCAATAATATCGAGATATTCAACCGCTTTCCTGCGAGGAAGATTTTCTTGTTCTTTGATCAACTCGGCAAAGAGGCGGATAGAAGTAAGCGGAGTTTTCAAATCATGCGAAACGCTTGATACGAAATACGATTTTAATTTATTGAGTTCGACAAGCCTCTCAGATTCTGCCTGCTCGAGCAAGAGCGCATACTCAACTTTAAGACGCCCGAGCGCATGACCTGCTTGCGTGCTTACTGAAGAGAGCAAGGAAATATCTTCTATACTAAAGCGAACACCGGAAAGTTTTTCTCCGAGAACGAGAAAGCCGAGAATATTTCTATCGGAGGATAGCATCGGCAGAACCAACGCAATTCCCCAACGCTTGAAAACATTGGCGTCCGCAGATTCGAACTCTATTCCCGGCTCAATTTTATTATCAAGAGCAACGGGAAGTTCAAGCCCGGATTTGAGATCGTTTTTTGAGAGTTGCACATTCCGGCGTTCAAGAATATCGAAATGATGATGGGCAAGGAGTCTGAGTTTATCGGTCGGAGACTCGACAACGAAAAATCCGATCTTTGTTACCGGAAGCAGAGAATGGATACGCTCCGTCACTAAATTGGCAAGACCGATCTTGGTATTGACAAATTTTATTTCTTCTAAGAAACTACGCTGCGCTTCGTGAAAATTATACGAAACACGAAAGAACTTCTTGTCCACAAATTTTTGCACCCATCTTCTTAATGGTTCAAAAAGCAAAGCGATAAACATGGCTCCGATTATATTTGGCAGGGCAGATGGAAGGTCCAAAGTGAGGATGAATTGAGTAAAGAACCAGACAATCCCAAGATAGAAGCCAAGGAGTGATCCGATAACGAGCGTATAGACTGAACTTCTTTTGATTAGAAGATTAATATCGAATACTCTGTAGCGAACGATGGCGATAGCAAAACTTATCGGAGCGATGATTGAGAAAACGATCAGATATTCTTCCGGCAATAACAATCGCTGGATAAGTATTCGGGGAAGGATGGAAAATACTATATACGGAGTTGCGCCAAATATTATCCCAAAGAAGATCCAGCGAAGTTTTCGGCGCTCGAATTCTTCTTTCGCGATCCGATAAGAGTGAATGATATTTCCAAAACCTGCAAGAAAAAGCAACGCAAAGAAAATGAGAATGGCAGTAAACGACCTGTTATAGGATTCGTAATAACTCAGATCAATAACAGGATACGAAGCTCGGAAGAAATTGATGCTTGCCCACACCGCCAGTACAGCGCCAATAAAATAAACCGGCAACAATATTTTTTTTACTGCCGGAGATTTTGTGTAAGGGAAGATAAGTGTGAAATGCAGGAATAGTATCGGAACGAGAGTATATGATATATAGAAAACAATTTCCAGCAGATACCCGAGTTCAAATGGACGGATAGTGTTTCTGCCGGGAGTAAGCAGAATAAGGGTGGCTATCGCAATACATAAGAAATGAAAGATTCGGGCGGCTTTCTCCTTTTTTTGAAAGAGGACAACTGCGATACCTATTAAGAAGAAAATAGCCGATGTAAAAGATTCAATAAAAATTTTCGATGCAGGATAATCGCGAATCAAGGTCGAAGTGACAAATCGCTCTTTTCCATTGTCCATTATTTCGACGGAAACAGTATCGCCGATCACATATTGATTACAGAGAAATTCTATTTCATCAGAGGAGGTAATGCGCTGTCCATTTATTGAAAGTATCGTATCGCCCGAATGAACGAGTGAGTGGGTGGAGGAAATATTTTTTATGATTACTGCATTACCATTATCATCGGTACTTACAGGAAATCCGGCTTTTTCGGAAAGGCGATACACTCCTAATCCGCAAATAATGAGGAGAAGAAGATCAATTGCAAGAATGTAGGTTGTTCTGCGCATAGTGGGGAGAGAGAACAATTCGATTTAAGGGAGATTAGTTGCTTTAGAAATACCATCGGATATATACAGCTGTAGCTGAGGCAAACGAAGAACTTGAAGACATACCTGGTACTGACACTGATGTATAGGACGGGATAGGAGATATAATATGATTTTGTTCATCTATTACAGGCTGTCCGGTACTGCTATAGGTTACCAACAATTCTGCACCGGCACTAAAATGTGAAGAAAAATAATATTCACCGCCAAAAACAGCACTTGCAAAATAACTCGTACTATGTTGTTTAGTATGACTACTGTTTGTACTAATGACGGTGGAATCGGTATAGATCTCCGTGTAGATAGTCGAATTGTCTGACACAGAAGAACTCCTTGTAAATCCGAACCTCGGACCTATATACCAATCTGCGACATTATCAATTCGAAATGAATAATAAACACCCATACCAAATGACAAACTCTGAGAAGAACTACTGCTGGTATACGTATCAGTACTCCCTTGTCCAGGATAATTATCATACGATGTACTTCCGCTGCTGCTTGAACTTGTCCGAAAACTTATTTCAGGTTCGATACGAATCCTATCAAAAATAATTGGAACATGAAATACCACTCCTCCGGATACCAAGCCGACACCTAAACCCCAAGTATTTTGGGCTGTTTGGCACAATGCTGAACAATAAATAAATAATAAAAAAATGAATGTGGGTAATGCTTTTTTCATAATGATGATAAATGATGTTGAATTCTTCTATTGTTTCAGAAACAAAGTTGCAAAATTTTCCTTACTTAATTCCAAAATACCTTGCTTCAGGATGATGGCAAATGATTGCCGTTGTAGATTGCTCAGGTTCAAGATGATACTCTTCAGTGAGGGTTATATCAATTCGTTCTGGGTGGAGCAAATCAAAAAGCTTCGTTTGGTCTTCGAGATTCGGACAAGCCGGATAGCCGAATGAAAAACGGGAGCCGCGATACCCTTGACTGAATAAGCGCTCAATATCTTTTGCATCTGCATCGCCTATGCCAAGTTCTGTCCGAATAATTTTATGTAAAAATTCGGCAAGTGCTTCGGCAGTTTCAACAGAGAGTCCATGAAGATACAGATACTCAACGTATTTATTATCGGCAAAAAGTTTTGCCGTGTATTCACTTGCTTTTCTTCCGACCGTGACAGCGCTGAACGCAACGACATCGGGCTTGCCTAATGCGATTGCTTCTTCTTTTGTCAGAAAAAAACTTGAAATGCATAAATGTTTTCCGCTTGGCTGACGCGGGAAAGTGAAACGTTGATATTCAGAAAGTGAATCAAGCGAGAAAGGAATATCCCACTTACTATGAAGCTCATCGCTTAATACACTATTTGGTTTTAGAATAACAAGATCGTCGCCTTCGCTCCAACAAGGGAAATATCCATAAACTGCTTGTGGTTTTAGGATATGCTGTTGTTTGCATAGCAGCATCAGTTCATGCAATTTCGGACGCGCAACTTCTTCGACCTGCTTAGTATATTCGTCAACCGTTTTCTTGCCGCGCTTAAGCTGCCACTGCCCGCGAAAGAGTGCGACTTCATTAATGTACTTCCAAATAGAATCAAGAATAAATTGCTCCTGTACATCAACTCCCCAAAACGGAGGAGACGGAACATCCAACAATCTTGTAATTTCTTCTTCGACTTTATTTTGAGTTTTGAGTTTTGAGTTTTGAGTTATTCCCGTCAGCCATGGAACGTCTCGTTTCGCCAGGACCATCTTTGACTCTTCGCCTGTTGCATTATCAAGTTCTTCTTCAATCTCATCAACAGGCTCTTCGATTACCGCTGTCGATACAACATCATTGATCGTGCCTGATTTTAATTTCTCCATGAAATGCAATCCGTCGAATGCATCCTGAGCATACCACAGCGTACCTCCATACAGGGCTCGAAGATCTTTCTCAACGAATTTACGAGTGAGTGCTGCGCCGCCAAGTACGACAGGAATTTCCAAACCTCTGCCTTGCATGACTTCCAGATTCTCTTTCATGATAGCCGTGGATTTCACAAGCAGACCGGACATGCCGATAGCATCGGCTTTCTCTCGCGCGAAAGCATCAAGCATAGGCTCAAGCGCCATCTTGATTCCAAGATTGACAACGCGGTAACCGTTATTAGTGAGAATAATATCGACAAGATTTTTTCCGATGTCATGCACATCACCTTTAACCGTTGCAAGAACCATCACGCCTTTGGATTGCTCGCCCTCGACTTTCTCCATGAAAGGCTCAAGATATTTCACGGCTGTCTTCATTGTCTCAGCCGATTGCAACACGAATGGAAGCTGCATTTCGCCGGCACCGAAAAGCTCGCCGACTACTTTCATGCCGCCGAGCAAAATATTATTAATAATGTCAAGGGCAGGGTATGTTTTCAGACCTTCAGTAAGATCGGAATCCAGACCGATCTTATCTCCATCAATGATGCGCTGTTTCAGACGCTCCTCGACTGCCATGCCAACATACGAAGAAGTTTCTTTCTTCGTTGATTTTGCATCGGCATAATGCGCCATGAAGAGTACGAGCGGATCGTACGTGCAATGAAGCTCCTGATTATTTTTGTTTTCTTCGCTCATAAAAAAATCCCTGACACGTTTTTTCGCGTCAGGGATAAGAGAGAAATCTTGTCACGACGCTTTAGCTCTATCTTTAACGTGGTGAGCAAGCTATCGGTCAAAGCGCCACGATTATTGGGATATAAACGGGTTAATTGATCAGAGAGTTCTGTACGATAGTTGTGTCAGTGTCCGTTAATCTATTCCTCTTCTTTTCTTTTCTGATCTCAACTAAGCGGAGGAAACTTGGCAGAACTATAAGAAGGATCGGAAGTGCAAAAATAAAACCGCCGATCACTGCAATGGCAAGCGGCTGGTGAAGCTGCGCTCCTGTTCCGATTCCTAAGGTGATCGGTGCTAATGCAAAGATCGCTCCGAGCGCCGTCATAAGCTTCGGGCGAAGACGCGTTGATATAGCATATACTACTGCCTCATCGACCGTATGCGTTTTAAGAGCATCGCGGAATTGTAAATAGGTGAAGATCGCATTTTCGCCGATAATTCCTACCATCATGATAAGTCCTGTATAGCTGCCGACATTTAAAGGAGTATGGGTAAGAAAGAGAGCCAGCAAACTGCCGGAAATTCCCAGTGCTGCCATTATAAGAATAAGTAATGCAACTTGAAGATCCCTGAATAAAAATAAAATGGTTGTAAAGACGAGCAATCCCGAAAGCAGAAGGATCATCAATAATTCTTGGAAGGATTTTTGCTGCTCGGCATAGGCTCCGCCATAAGTAATATGATATCCCTGTGGTAGCGCGATCGAAGCATTAATATGCTGCTTGATATCTGTCATCACACTTCCAAGATCACGATTATTCAACCGGGCAGTGATCGCAACCATGCCTTGAAGATTTTCGCGTTCTATCTCTGCATCGCCTTCATTCACAGAAATAGTTGCAACTGCATCGAGTGGGATCAACGATCCGGAAGATAAAAAGATCTGGGACTGCTGCAGATCTTTTGTCGAAGTATATTTTGCGCGCGGATAGATAAATCTAATGGGTGTTTGTAATTCATGTTCAATTATCGTACCCGTCTGAACTCCTTGCAAAATACTTTGCAGTTGCTGTTGAAAATTATCGGGACTGATCTTATATTGCCCAAGTTTCTGGTAGTCAGGCAATACATTTACCGAGGGTCCGGAAATAGTGATGCCGTTAAAAACATCTGCAGCACCTGGCACACCCTCGACAATATGAGAGATCGTATCGGCAAGCACGGCAAGTTTTGTCCGGTCTGTTCCAAAAAGTTTTATTTCTATTGGCTGCACCGAACTCATAAGATCGCCTAACATATCGCCGATTACTTGCCCGAAATCTACAATAAGCGCAGGCTGAGAACTTTCAACTCTTTTTCGGATATCATCGATCACTTCATTCGTACTGCGGCTGTGATCTTTTTTAAGTTGTATGAGATAATCGCCTTTATTCGGTTCGGTGATAAAAAAGCCCATCTGCGTACCGGTACGCCGAGAATAACTTTGGACTTGGGGTACTTTTACTATTAGTTTTTCTACATCACGAAGTATTCTGTCTGTCTCATCAAGCGAAGTTCCGGGTGGCGTATGATAATCCAAAACGATAGCACCTTCATCCATTTCCGGTAAGAAACCTGTTTCAAGTAACGGAGGGACGAAAACAATAATAGCAATACAGAGAAGAGTGATCGCAAAACTTACTATCGGATGATGAATAAAAAAATCTACCCATCGCCATCTCTTTGCAATCTCATCCGTTGACTTCCGATGGAGAGAACGCGGCTTGGCAATATATAAATACACTATGGGAAGAATAATCCAGGTAACTAAAAAAGAACAAATGAGCGTGAGGATCATCGTTGTCGTAAGCACGGAGAAATATGCACCTGCTACACCGCTCATTAAGACAAAAGGTATGAAAATAACGATGGTACTGAGTGATGAGCCGATCATTGCCGGCAATAAATAGGCTATTGCCTGCTGGACGAATGTCTTCGGATCTTCTTCCGGATGTTCTTCATGGGTACGATGTATTTGCTCGACGACGACAATGGCATCGTCAATCACTAATCCTATCGATGCAGCTAATGCACCGAGCGTCATGATATTAAATGTATATCCGACAGCATGGATAGCCAGAAGAGCGAATGCAACAGTTACCGGTATCGTGATAAGAATCACGGCGCTTGATCGCCATGAACGAAGGAAGATGATCGATACAAGGATGGCAAGCAATAAACCAACCATGAGACTATCACGGACACTTGAGATCGAATCGTTGACGAAATCTGCCTGTATATAGTAGGGTTGTAACTTCATTCCTTTTGGAAGCAGCCCCGCATTTAATTCTGCTACTTTTTGCTTTACATCATTGGTAACGGTAATAAGATTTGCATTCGGCTGTTTCAAAATATCTACCAGAAGTGCACTTCGTCCATTCGAGTTTATCCGGATATATTGCAGCGCTTCATGCACCGAAATTTTAGCGATATCTTTCAAAAAAATAATGCGTTTATTATCATTACGAACGATGAGATTGCTCAGATCATCGAGAGAAGTTATACTTGCTTCTGTCACTGAAAGATAGAGACGTCGGTAATCGGAGAAATAGCCGTTTGCCGTAACGAAATTATGATGCTGCAATACCTGCATCACTGTATCGACATCAAGAGCAAGCATCGTCATCTTCTGTTGATCAGGCTCTATCCAATACTCTTTCTTCTGCCCGCCCGTATTCCGCACAACGGCTACACCCGGAGCTTGAGAAATATATGGAATGATCTGATTGGTAGCAATAAGATCGAGATCGATAGAACTACGGATGGAATCCTCAACAGTGTAACCCATCACCGGAAGAATGGATGGATTCATTTTTTCTACTGTAATACCGACACCCGGCGGAAGATCACTTCGTATTTCGTTGATCGCAGATTCGATCCGCTGTTTGCCCATATCAACATCTGTACTCCAATTAAGAAATGCCGATATCTCACAACTTCCTCGGCTGGTGATGCTGCGCACAGTGATGAGATCAGGGACGTGTTTCAAAGCCTGTTCAAGAGGCTTTGTAACCGTGACCATCATTTTATTTATGGGCTGTAGACCGTTATCAGCAATGATCTTTATTTTAGGGAATGTGATCTCAGGGAAAAGCGAGGTTTGCATTTTTGAATATGCAAAGACTCCGGCAATGATAAGGATACATGCCGTAACTGCAAACGGACTTTTATGATTTACAAAAAAATTATTCACCGCTCTTCTTTGAAATTGTTACCAATGCCGAATCTTCCATTCCGTAATTTCCGGTAAGAATATATCTATCCTCAATAGACATTGCCGGAGAAGTAATCTCAACGGAGTCATCGGTCTCAATTCCTTTTTCTATAGGTACTTTAACTGCCATGCTATCATTCTTTAATTGCATCACCCAAAAATTTTGCATTGTTTCATCCGTGAGTACGGCCTGTTTTGGAAGCAAGACTGCATGGGATTTTTCCCTTGTGGATAAATTAACCTGCGCGATAATATTTTCAGGAACACTTGCCGAAGATGTTGGAGTGATTAAATAATTTTGCGTTTGGGAGGCAGCATCAAGAGTTGATAACTTTTTGGTTATTCTGCCCGGAAGTCTTGAACTATCAGGTAATAATAATTCGCAGGCTTCTCCGATCCTCACAAATCGAATTTGATCATACGGAACACTCAGAACAAAAGCAAAACTGCCAATATCGGCAATGATGCATACTTGCTCGCCATCCTGCACATAATCTCCTGTTTGGCGTAATACAGATGTTATAATACCGGATGCAGGAGCCACAATGGTTACTTTCCCGCTAAAGATCTTCAGCGAATCAGGGAGTGTACTGTTTGTGAGAGCATGGGCTTCCTTCGTTTGCATAATGAACAGAGGCTGACCTTTAGAAACATGATCACCAATAGCTACATCAATACGAAAAATATATCCTTGCAGAGAAGCAGATGCAATGTTCTTCCTCTGATACGAAGATGTTGCCGTAAGTCTCATTGCTTCGGAGATCGGACCTATAACAGGATGTGTGATCGTCACGGGCACTTTTACTTTTACTGTTTCCGTCACTTCTTTCTTACCGCCGCAGCCAGCAGCGGCGAGCGCTGCACTCAGCAACATAAGGATCGTAAAACTATTTATCGTACTCATTGTGAATTTCTATTGATTGAGATAATTCAATTCGATAATCGTCTGTGACCTCAAAATTACAGTCTGTCGCATACTTGATCTTGCATTATTCAACAAATTGAATGTAAGCAGAAGATCATTGATTTTCAAGTTACCTTGTTTGAGTTGCAGCTTCTGGAATTGAATAAGCTCATTAATGCTCTCGAGTTGTTTACGATACTGCACTATCAATGAATCTTGTGCTTGTAATTGGTCTGCGAGCATATTACGTTGGATATTTGTCTCGATAAAAAAAACACGCGATCTTGCAGCGATGGTGTTATGCGCCAGATTAAATTTTTCGTATTCAAAATTTCGCTGACCTCCGTCATAGATCGGAATAGAAAAATTCAATCCGACACTAAATCCCAGATTATGATACGCATTTTTCAGATCAGATGTATTCAAACCGGCATCAGCAAACCATCCAAACTTTGGTCTATACGTCCAATCCAGCAATGATCGGTCATATTCAATGGACAAACTATCCAAAGTAAATTGTCGCACACGAAGAGATTGATATAAAGGAATTGCTGGGCTTGAACCCAGTTGGGGGTCGCTCAAAATAACAGTTGTAGAATCAGAAATGCCTGCCAGGAGATTGAGTTTATAAAGATCAGTCCTATATTGTGTTCGCGCCTGTAATAAGGCAATCTCTTGCTGATTCCGCGCAATGAGAAGATTCAGATAATCCGATTGCGAATACACGCCTTTGCTCACGAATCCTTTTAAGAGCAGAACCTGCTCGTCGAGTAATTTCACATTGGCTTCTGCTGCTTGTGCTGCACTCAGATCCGAATATACAGCAACATATTGCGAAGTGATATTTTTTACGAGATCGCGTTCACTAAGGATCAGAGTTGTTGCAATGGATTGTCGCTGATTATTGAGTTTTGCTAATTGCAGATCACGATTTCCTCCTTGCAAAAGGTCTTGCGAAGCAGCAACCAAAGCGCTGTAATTTCCACCGTTCGTTATTGCACCATCGTAGCCAAATCCGCCAATCGTCGGAGCGATCATGGCGAGACTATTGAAATTTACTTTGGGCAAGTACGACGCTCTGATCTTAGAACTATCATAGGTGAGCGAAGCAAGTTGATTTTGATAGTCGACGAGAGAGGCATTATAGCGTCTGGCCGCAACCAAATAATCATCTACGGTTCTTGGCTGGGAAAAAACCGATCCGTAGGAAAAAGCGAAAAATAAAACGGCAGCTGCCCAGCTTAAGCTGCGGAAAAAATCAGGTTTCTCTGCTTTTAGCATGAAATATAAAAAGATCATGTTAAACGAGGTTTCATCCTCTCATGGGTATCATTCGTTACTTTGTATTCGTAATTTTTCCATCAGCGGAAAAAACGATTTCCGTTTTCTTTTTTCCATTTTGCAAAATCACTTCGTAGGTTGTCACAACACCTTGAATATTTTTCTCTATACTTTTGACTTTGGCGTTCGAATAATTTTTTGTCAGGGCTTCCATAACCTGCTGCGGAAGTTGATCAGCAGATATCATTTCTTCGATCTCCATTACTTTTCCATCTTTTGAGTAGAGAACGTCGCGCTTGGTTTTACCCTCTTTACTCTCGATTTCGTAATAGGCTACACCTTCCTTTGTTTCGATATTTGTACCCTTGATCTTTGCTTTTGGATATGTGCTCTTGAATGAATTCAATACAGAAGCCGGGACCTGTTTTCTTGAGATCTTCATCTCTTGAGAAATGGAGGTTGACGAAACGCCAATAAGAAAAAGAAGAACGAAAAAATAGGTTTTCATGAGATTATTCAAAGAAAGTTAAAATCTCCAGACAAAATTCGCAACCGGGGCTAGAAGCGGTAAAGAGAAATACATAAACCCGAAATCCGAACTAAATCGTTCGTTCTCTAGTCGAACGGCAAAAAGCAGTGCAATCTTACTCGGTGTCGAAAGATCGTGATTCCAGATTTCGGCTACAACCCTCGTATTCGGTACACCTTTGATCGGAGTATCAAATCCGATACCAACTCCGAGTGGACTGCCGTAACTAAAACCAAACATGCCATAAGGAGCCACGGTAATTGCGGGAAAGTCATTCCCATAAGCTTTCAAAAAGATAAGCGCTGTGTACCGCGTTTCATTTTGCATTTCCATAGTAGCAGAAGCAAAAGCATGCAGATATAAAAACTGGCTTGTCAATCGCAATAAATTTGCACCTAATGCGAATGAGATCCCGCCTTCATCGGCAAGAGTAGCTTTTGCTTGTAAAAAAGCGAACTGTGATCTGAATGCAACTGTCGGCAGCACGGTAATTCCGCCGCTAAATGAGATATTACCAAACCCTATACCTGCATTCACAAAAGCCAATTCCCAAAATCCAACATACCCTCCATTGATAGGTTTAGCGCTCGGCATAATAAAATGTCTGTATCCATCGAGCGGAGCAGTTACACTATCAGCTTTTGGCTGAGCAAAACTATTACTCGTTAACAGGCATAACAAAGAAAGAGCTATCCACAACCTGCTCCGGACTTCGGACATTAAACTTCGGACTTCCATCATAGCATTCCTGTTCGTTTGCGAATAAACCATTCTGTACTAAAGAACATGACAGCAAGAATAAGCAACTGCCACATATTACGACCTTCGTAATCTTTTTTCTCCTCTATTTTCTTTGCATGGAAATTTGAACTTGCTTCAATATCATTCATGAGCAATCCAGCAGTTTCAGGCGTGTAGAATTTTCCGCCGGTCTGTTCCGCAAGCGAACGTAAAATATCGCTGCGCATTCTCGGCTCTGCAAATTCCGGAGAGTAGTCACCTACATTAAATCTTCCGCCGTCGGAGCCAAGGGTTTTTCCGTCCAGCTTCGCTTCACCGCTATACGTATAATCTCCGGCGGCAAGACCTTGCAAAAGTTTTGCAGAATATCTGCCGTTCGTTAACGGTTCAAGGGTTAATTCTATTGGTGAAGAAAGACTTGCCCCCATGATCTTCAACGTTACAATTGCTCCATCGAAAGGAATAAAACTCTCGTCATATATCTGACCTGCAAATTCTATTTTTTCTCCTGCATCATAAAGCTTTCTCGTCGGAGCAATGCGTACACGTTTCTGATCGTCGTGAGTCACAAGCCAACGAGTTGAATTCCCTAAAAAAACATCAAGTGCACTTTCGCTCATTGTCGAATCTTTTTTTCTGGAGAGCGATGCAAATGCCCGTTCCCTGCCGAACGAAGTTAACTTCCATTGCCATAGCCCATAACCGGTAAATGCGATCTGGCGCGACTTGCCGACTGTACGTGAAATCACAAGCGGCTCACCAAGCTTCACACCCTGAATCGTTGCTTCAGCAAGAACCTCGCTTTCAGGTTTTGCCGCAAAATGAGTTTCCGTTTTAATAAGCGGTGCAAGGCTTTCCCATTTTGTTTGTGAAGTCTGTTCGCTTTTTGCCCGGAAGACCGGGTTATCTTTTTTGTCAGGTGATAGAGCGGTTGCAACTTTCATCTCGTTACCGGATGCCCCCGCTCCTTTGAGTGAAAATGGCATTGCATCCTCTAAGACTCTGAGTTTATCAAGATCGAGAGTACGTGACGGTATGAAAAGCATCGGACGCGACTCTCCCGCGATCAATTTGCGAACAAGGGCGAGGGCTTCGTTCGATGTTGAAGAAATAGGAAAACCGATAAGAATCACAAGATCGGCATCTTTGACTTTATCTGCTGTCGGATTTCCTTCATAAAATTCTGCACCTTGCTTTTGAACATAAGAAATAAATTCGATCTCTTTTCGTCCTTCATAATATTCACGAATAAAAGACACATCTGAACTAGGCGAACCGGCAAAGAGAACGATCCGGAATTTATTTTTCAGAACATTTACATAGCGTATTCGAAGATTATTTTTTTCTGTAGCATCCATCGAAGGATCACTCGATGTTACTCTTGCCGTAAGTTTTACAACTCCTTCTTTTTTTGGAATAAAGGAAAAACTTGTTGTATTATCATTAGCACCCTCCTTCAGAGAGATCGCTTCTTCCCCAATTTTCTCCCCTTCAGCAAATAATGACACGTTAACGCGGTCGCCGCTTCTTGATCCGACGCTATGAATTGTTATGTCTACGGGTTGTGCAACATTAATAGTTGCCACCTCATTTGTAAAAATCTCTGAAAGTGCTACATCCCTGATCTCCGTAGAATCCCCCAGGCCTACAGCATAGACTGGAACGCCTAACTTTTCCGCAGAATAGATCGGATTCGATCCTGCTGTATATGCTCCGTCACTATAGAGGACGATTGCTCCGATGTTTTTTGTCTTCTGTTCATTTTGTAAATAAGAAAAAATAGACGAAATATCGGTTACGGAGGCATCAGCCTTTAATGCATCAAATGATGCCGGTGCTTTACCGCTTAAAATTTCTGTCTGTTCACTGAAGGAAAATGTATTTAGTTTCTCAGAGTTGGAAAGCACATCCTGAGTAATTACATTTTTAATACTTGCAGTCATCGCCGTTTTTCTGTTCTTACTCCAGGAGGTATCAATTCCCGATTGCGGTAAGCGCATAGATTTTGAATTATCAAGCACCAAAGCAATTCGCGGAGAAAGCTCACTCGTCTTCGTAAGGGTGAGCACCGGTTGAAAAAGAACAAAAAGTAAGAAGGCAAGTCCGAACGCACGAAGTGCTATGAGTATATTTCTTCGGCGAGGAGTAGTTTTGGGAATAGTGCGTCGATATGTCCACACTGAAAGTGCAAAACCCGCTGCCAGCGAGAGAAAAAAAAGCCAAAGGCTTCCGGAAGTTAGTGCAAGGGAGAGCGAGTTCAAGTTCGGTCTTTAGCTAACGTAGAAATTATTTTTTTATCCATGATCGTAATTCCGAACGCAATATCTCTTCGCTAAGTTGCGGAGAGTCATACATCCCTTTACTTTTACGTTGGCGCATTGTTTCAAAAAGACAGATCGCCGATGCAACGGAAACATTCACGCTCTCGACCATACCCTTCATTGGAATATAAAGAAGACCGTCTGCGCCTTCGGCAGCTTCTTTCGAAATGCCACGGTGCTCATTGCCAAGAACGATGGCAGTAGGAACAGTAAGATCATACGAATATAATTCTTTTGCAGTAGGCTCGATTTTCGTTGCAAGAATTTGAAAGCCATCCTTTTTCAACGACTCATAACAAGATTGTATCGAACGAAAATTTTCAAAGTTCAGCCACTTCAACGCACCGGATGCACTTGTCTTTGCGATCTCGGGAAGTGATTCAATATAATAGACCATCATCACTCGCATCACTCCGACAGCATCACATGAACGCAATATCGCTCCGAGATTATGCGGATCATGAACATTTTCTAGAACGAGCACAAGTCCCGGCTGGCGGTTTGCCAAAGTGTTTTCCATGCGCACAGTCCGATTTTCACTGCGGCTCCAATTTGTTTCTTTTTCCATTATATGTATCAGAACGCCTGTAGGATAGACTCCGGTTGCGCTGAAATGTTTTTTTGATGAAAGAAAACTCATATAATACGCGCATTTGGGGCAAACGCAGTGAGGTCATCCTATGTTAGTAAGAGCACATTATAATACTTAGATTAGCAAAGGATATTGGAAGAGATAGTAGAGAAAGTAGCATCGCAGAAACCCAAAAAAAGTTTTCTGCAAAGAGCGATGAAGATATTGATCTTCATCGTGATGTTCTTTATCCTCCTTCTTTTCTTCGCCGGTGCCTTTACGCAGACTTCCTGGTTCCGAAATATAGTCCGCTCACAGATCGAAAGTCTTGTTGCAAAGAATATTAATGGTAAACTTACACTCGGTAGAATTGAAGGAAATTTCATTTCCGGCTTCACTATTTATGATGTGCATCTGAAGTTACAGAACTCCGATAGCACTGAAATTATTTCCGCAAACGAAGTTTATACCAGCTATTCCCTTTGGAAACTTATCAGCGGTAAAGAAATTCCTGTAACGGCTCTCATCTTAAGATCGCCGACGATACAACTTGTTAAATTATCCGGCGACTCTCTTTGGAATTACGAACATTTGCTCGCATCGAAAAATACCACCTCACCTTCATCGCCTTTTAATCTAACAATTGATGTTCAGAGTTTACGAATAGAAAATGGAAAATTTTCTGCTCGCGATTATAATGAGCCTCTTCACTCAATAACGAACGCATCTACTAAACTACCTTCTCTAAATTGGAGCAATATTGGTCTGCAAAATATTGAGCTTGATATGCGTGCACGTATCGAAGGTGGGAAAAATCAACGTGTGCAAATTAATAATCTTAGTTTTGAAGAGATCCGCAAAAATCCCTTCATTCTTCATCATCTCGAATTTGGCGCTTACCTTAATGATCTTCATGCGGAAATTACGGATCTTCACCTGATTTCCGATAGAAGTGATATCAGGCTCAGCGCGCTTTTAGACCCTTTACATGTTTTGAATGGAAAGCCGCTTGACTCACTTGAGCATTCTCATACAAAATTATCAATTTGGGCACTTGCTGTTAATGAATCAGAATTAAAATATTTTCTTCCCGACCTCACTTTTTTAGAAGGCAGCCCCTCACTTGAATTGAATGCCGACGGCGAGTTCGGGAAACTGAAAATTCTAAAAGGTAAATTAGGTTTCCGAAACGATGGGGACTTGTCATTCTCCGGCGAGATTCGAAACCTACACCATCCGCAAAATCTATATCTTGATGTTGCACTGAAAGCACATACACTGAGCGACCGCACATTACGCAACTATGTGCCGGGTTTGAATATCCCCGATATGCAGCCATTAGGTATAGTGAATATAGAGAAGCTGACCTTCACGGGGTTTACTAATAACTTTACTTCAATTTTTGATATCCATTCTACCGGCGGGACCGTTAGTGGGAAGGGGCATCTTGATCTGCGATCAGCAGAGATGATCTACGATGCCGATCTTTCTACAAAGAATGTTGACCTTGCCGTTATACTCCGTGATCCTACGGTAAAGAGTGATCTGAATTCTTCCTTTACGATCAAAGGCAAAGGGACGAACCTTAAAACGATGCAGGCTCAGTTTACTCTCGATGGAAACGGCACGACGGGTTTTAAAAATTATCAGATCGAAAAACTTCATCTTGGCGGAAAGATCGGAGGCGGTAATCTTGCCTTGGAGAATACGGAGGTTGTTTTACATTCCGGTGCTTCACTTAAGAGCAAGTATGCAACCATCAATTTCTCGGAAAAAATTGCGACCTATGATTTTGACGTCATAACAAAAGACTTTCCTGTTTCAGATTTTGCGGCCTTTTTCCCTCATTCGAGCAAAGTTTCGGTCGAGGCAAATCTGAGTGGATCGGGATTATCGGCGAATAATTTAGTAGGCAGCATAAGTGCAGAAGTATCCGGACTCGAACAAGATAAGAAACCACTGCCGAATATTTTATTGAATGCAACTCTCCAACGTGATCCGACGGATGCATCGCGGCGCATCGATATTATTACCAGCTCTATAGCAGATCTTACTTTTAGGGGAAAATACAATATCGAAAAAATAGGCTTGATCTTAGGCGACCGAATTCAAAAAATATCCGGTGCTATAAAAAATCGAGGCAAGCATGGCAACGACACTCTCTCAGTATTTGGAAATAATTCTTTCTCCTGTTCTGATTCTCTCGATCTTTCCTATACGGCGAACATTAAAGATCTTCGTCCTGTCGCTCCGTTCATTCCGGACGTCGTTCTTTTAGGGAGTGGTAAGTTGGATGGCACCGTGACCGGATGCGAGAACGGGTTGATTGCCATTACAACAGAAGGAAATATTCACAACTTTCTTTTAAAGGCTCGAAGAGGCAACGACTCATCCGGAGTTCCTCCGATCAGATTAAAGGATACAAAATTCTCATACCTGGCTGAGCATATAACGAATAATGAGAATACGATCTTACACGCACTTCGATCTGAATTCACTATACACTCAGACTCAGTTGTAAAGTTTAACGGCATGGCGATCGAAAAACCTGATGCGATTATCAGACTCAATGGTGGTTCGTTGAATTACACCCTCAACACCTTACTTCCCAATAATTTGGGAATCTATTTATCTGGAACAGGTAACGTCAGTAATCCAGATCTAACCTTTCAACCTGATAGCCTTAGTCTTGCATTCGGAAAATTATTTGTATGGCATAATGATAATAAGCCGCATATAACATTCGGTGCTGACGGATCAATTGAGATGGATACACTGTCATTGATTCACCCAAGGCCGGGAAATGATCCTCTATTGAGATTCGCCGAGCGTATTAAACTCGGACTAAAGATCAAAGGAGACAGTATCTCATACGCCTATATCACAACGCCGCAACTTGATCTTGAAGATGTACCAAAATTTTTTCCTGAGCCTGCATCTGCTTCCGGTCTTACGAACATGAGTGGACGTATGACTAAAATGAATGCATTTATGCAAGGCAGTCTTTCTCATCCACAAGTGAGAGCAGAACTTGCAATTCGTAAGTTCACCTATAATAAAGTGACGATCGATACCGGTAAAATCAATCTCTTATATAAAGATCTGACCCTGACCGGTAGTGCAGTCTTTCATGTTGATACGGCAGATTTTTCCAAGGAAAGTCTTCGCCAGGGACGCGAGAATTTTATTGCAGCAGGAAATAATTCTTTCCGGCTTGATATTGATAGCATTCCATTGCTCTTCTCGCTAAAGAAGTATCCGGGATATAATGCCGATACAGCGGCAATAGCTAAACGCTTAATGAGCATACGGGCTTCCGGAAAAGATTATCCTCTTGATATGTTCAGTCCCTTCGTACCTGTAGTTGCCGATCTGCACGGGCTTGCTGATATCGAACTTACGGTCAATGGCAGCCGCGAAAATATTTTATACAAAGGAATGGTTGATGTGGGAAAAGGCTCACTTCTTGTGCCAAATACGAATCTCTACTATACTATCAACGGTAAATTATTATTCTCAAATGAGGAGATGAAATTTGTCGATATGAAACTCGCGAATATGATAAGCGATGATCCTCACGGACAGGGAGTGCTAAACGGCTCATTCCTTTTTAAAGGTTTTGTTGTGCAAAGTTTCAAGCTTACTCTTGCAACTAACCGTCTGACCATACTAAGTAATGCATCGAAAGAAACATTGAAAACCCTTTACGGACCGCTTGCAATTCAAACTGATGGTAACCCACTAATCTTCTCCGGTACGTTCGATAGACCGTCCTTAGCAGGCAATATAAATATCGTACAAGGGAATTTGATCCTACCCCAATCTGATGTATCGGCAGCAGAATTGAATGACGGCATCACCTATAAAATTAAAAGGGAAACCGCCATTGGCGATACACTTCAGCTCAGCGATACATTAAAACGTATCCTTCAGACAATCGCAGAGCCTGATAATGGCAATGAATACAATGATACGGCATTCGAAATAGCAGCACAGAATGCAACGACCCCTCAGGTAAATAATCAGCCTGAATTTACTCTCGAGCAACTGAGCTTTATGGATAAGTTGCTCTATGATCTCCATATTTCTATTCCGGGAAATGATGTATGGTTTATTGTCAATTTAAATAAATTATATGGAGTTGTCAAAGAGCAACTTCATGCTGAAATAAAGACTGACGGAACACTATCCTACATTAGGAACGAACCTGGGACTATTCCCGAAACAGACGGAGTCATAACGCTTACGGATAAATCAAGCTTTACGTTCATAAAGGAGTTTACTCCTGTTACCGGCACGATTACGTTCGTTAAAGAACTTGGGAACCCTGTGATCGATATCACTGCAGAATATACGGGTCCGCATCGCACGCCCGGAGGTGTCGATGAAGTTGTTAGGATCAAATTAATCGTCGAGGGAACACTTAACGAACCCCGCTTGACAATGGAATTGTATCATAAAAATAATCAGGGAGATTTCAGCAGGGATTATCGCCAGCAAGATCAGGTTCAGGCAGATGTTCTCTCCTATCTTACGACAGGAAATTTTGCAAGTGATGCACCTGGCCAGAATTCTAATAATGGTTTAGCCAATGCTTACTATTCCGCAGGTTCCGGAATCCTCAGTTCTGCACTTACTAATTTGGCAAAGTCAGACTATATTCGCGGTATTGGCGTTGTATATGGTGGAGCAGCAGGCTCTAAATTGAATTTGACATTAGGCTATAAAGATGTGGTATTTAATCTTGGAGGAGGGATCAATACAACAACAGGAAGTCTCACTTCATCCGATTTCGCAGTCGAGATTCCTTTTTCAACTTTCCTTCCTTTTAAGGATGCCAATAAATTTCTCTTCAGAGGAGAAAGTCACCTTGGAACCGATCCTTTTGCTCAAACCCTTGTGCAGCAACCCCTCTTTTTAGGTAGATTTCTTTTCCGCTTCTCGCAATAATAACTTCTTAACCAATAAACAATAATGAAAAAAAACCGGTTATCACAGCCATAATTACGATTATGGCTAAGATATCTTTAGGATTCTGATTTGACCTGATCGTTGTTGCTTGTACCTGTGTCATTGTGTTGTTTTCTGCTAAAAGGGAGAACTATAAGTATTCTCTCCTTTAAAAACACCGCATAAGACTGAGAGTTACACCTTCAAAGTGAAAAAAACTGAGTTTTTTGGAACTCAGAGGGCTGGAAATGGCTTTTTACGTCGCTTCCTTAGCTCAGTTGGTAGAGCAAATGACTCTTAATCATTGGGTCGCGGGTTCGAGTCCCGCAGGGAGCACAGTATTATAATGTTTCACAGAGCATTCTTAAAAACCGTCAGATTCATTCAGGCGGTTTTTTTGTATCCAACGACAACGGGAATTCCTAATAATCTCATAACGATTCCGATGCTTGTTTTAAGACCTTGAAGATATTATCCCTGCATAAATAAATGAAGTCCCACACATCGTATCTTTAAGGGTCGGGCTGGGGCTGGACAGCAGAGCATGAAGACTATAACCATGAAGCCCGCGCAGAAATTTATCCGGCGGGCCACAACGATTTTGAAAGAAGCAGTTTGACTTATTTCTTCTTCTTTTTAGCTGCTGATTTCTTTACTTTTTTTGCAACACTGCTTGCGCTCAACTCAATTTTTTTACCTTCTTTTCCTACTTTTTTCAGTTTTTTTTCTGCTGAGCCTATTAACGAATTTACTCCTGAAGAGAGAGTATTAACTGTATCGGAGGCGTCCTTACGAAGAGATTTGCCTTTTTTTGTGGTATAGAGTAATGTTACCCCTGTACCGACTACGCTTCCAATTGCTGTTGCGACCAGAAGGCCTTTTTTTGCTGTTTTTGTCATAATTTTTCTATTAATAATATAAGTTGTTATTTCTACAAAAATAGCAATATTCTCCTGAATATCTATTATACTTTTTTCAACATTCTTTTATAAAAAACAGAGGTGGTTCTATGGTTTGATTTGTATCTTCGGTTAGATTTTTATCCTTTATGCTGATGCACAGGACAGTAATAGCTCCACCGCTTACGCCTTCCCGTTTTTTCCCGGATAACTTTGGCATTGCAGATAGGGCACAAGCTTTTACCGTAGATAAGTAAGTGTGCCCGGAGTTGGAATATTTTCCTCCCCTCATAAAACTGTCTTGAAAAACTTTGCGATAGCTGCGCTATCTCCATTCTCTTTTTTTTGTCAGCGACCGTACACTTTTTTTCGGATTTATTTTTGCGAGGAATAGCACTTCGTTTTTTATGATGTTTCCTACGCCGGAAAATATTTCCTGCTCTAAGAGCACATCCCCTATCTCCTCCTCTGCATGAAGAGCCATTTTACCGAGTGCTGCATTTTCCGCCGCTAAGAATAATGAAGGTCCTTCCATGGTTTAAACATCAAAGAAATAAAGGGACTGCAATCTCTCTTTAGATTGCAGTTAATGGTACGGAATTCTTCAGAGAACGGATTTTAACTTCTATTTCACAAACGAATTGACGTTTGAAATCTTAGTAAGGTTTTAGGTCGATAAAATTATAGTTGGAATACTCTGGAGATATTGAACCCTAAGTGAATTCCGCCTGTAAGCCAGTTATTATAGGTTTCAAAGATAAATGCCCGTTCGTTCAAGCCCGAGGAATTTGATAAATGGATTTGGAACACATGACCACCGGTCTCTATATCTACTCCGATCGCAAGCGGATCAAAATTCAGAGGATTTTTAAAACCATCGCTTACAACATACTTCTGGCCATTGAAATAGTGATACCAATCAATAGTAAGAGAAATACGATTACTAAGCCTGATCCTGCCGCCGACTCCAAGGGCATAGATATCATGAGGGTCGGTTTTCAGATCTACAAAATTTTGATGAACGAGCGTCGGAGTAAGTTGAAAAGTAAATACATTGCTGATCTTGCTTCCTAAAAGAATTTGCTGAAAAAATGCAAGACGCGATGAAAAATAATTCTCCACAGTAGGATCCTGATACGGACCTGTCCAACATGTTGCCCCTGCAAGAAGCACAACAGTCAGTGGCATTGTTCGTGCTCCGATTGATTGCTGAAGAAGTCTATATTTTATAAAACCATCAAGTTCTTTCTTTCCGGAGCTACGTCCGATGCCAATAAGTAAATCATTGCAAGGGGCGTAATCAAAACCAAATCGCGTTGTTGCCTGATCTATTCCGAAAAGCTGAGAGGCTCCGAGATTGATGGGACCAAACCGGTGTAGAATACGGAAATCAAGCGATCCTGCACCTAACATTTCAATCGACTGTCCGTTAATGATGCGCGTTGACTTAAAAGCATTCTTCACATACTCCGTTTCCGCCGTTGAATCCTTCACAAGATCAAGCATACTTTGCGTACTTGTTGTATCTTGAGAAAATATACGCGTAGGAGAAATCCATTGCAGCAAAACTGCAATCAGAAAAAGAAAACTACATTTTTTCATGGAAGCGGATCGAGCCAGACATCAACGTGAATATTTACGGTTTTTGAAATTTTATCTTTTACGATAGCAGGTATCTCAATATCAAAATCCGAAAGCGTGATCGTAAAAGAAGCAGTCCCGCTTACCTTACCATCTTTGACAATAAAAATGCCTTTGGCAGGTAGCTCTTTTGTATCGCCATGCAATGTCAGCTTCCCGGAAATTTTTACCGGGTAGGATCCATCATGCGAAAGATCCACATCGGAAAAATTTGTTATCTTTCCTTTATATGTTGACTTTGGATACATATCGCTTTCAACATAATTTTCGTTGAAATGCTCCTGCATAAGCGCCCTCTCGAATGAAAATGCTTTTAAGAGAACAGCAAGTTCAATGGCGCCGGTCTTGGCATCAAGGACGAACGTCGCTTTTTTATTTTCTGCTTTAATATCTTCGAGCGCACCGGAAGCATCAAAAGTGATCGAACCGGATTTTGTGAAATATTTGCTTTGGGTAAATCCGCACGTCACCATCAGGGCAAGTGCGATAAGGGAGAATGTTACTGATCGAGCGTTTTTCATAAGTATCTTCGCGTAGTAATAAATAAAAATTATTTCTTTTGAGCAGAGCAGCGCACTAGTACGACATCGGTAAGCATTCCTGTGCATATACCGGTAACGATTACGGTATCTCCTACATGAACCTGTTCTGCATCAGCAATGTGACGGGCATCAAGTTCGCATGATACTCCTGCAAGCGGATCTCCTGCATCTAGTGAGAGGCTGATCGAGCCGGTATGGTCCTTATCAATCGATTTCAAAACGCCGCTTACTGTTGTGATCTTGTTAAGATATTTTTGATTTGCTGCTTTTTCATCTTTCGAATATTCACCTAAAAGTTGTGCTGCACTTACAGAAATATCGGCTTTTACGCCGGAAAGATCGGCAGGTTTTCTGTTATACTCAGTATAGCCATAAATAGCGCCTATCAGTCCGACGACTACGATTGCGATGAGAATATTTCGGGTTCTTTTTTTCAGCTTCATAGTTAATTATTCGGCGTGCCTTTATTTACCCAAAGTTGAATAGCGGTAATGTCACAGGGATTAAGCCTCGTCCCATCCTTCGGCATTGGGTTAGATTTAGGTAGTTGGTTAATATCATCGATCAACTTACCGGTATTTATCTGTTTCTGGAAATCATCAAAGTTATCCAGAATGATACTGTTGCCGAGAGAAGAGGTCGTACTGCTATGGCATCCGCTGCAATTGGCATTAATGATCTTTGTGATCTTCCCGGAATAGGTAATATTGGTCGTATCACATGGCACATTCTGAGGAAGTCCATAGAGCACTTCCTGAGAATCATAGTAACATCCGGTCCCTGCGAGACAGGCGAATGCCAAAAATAATATACCAATCTTATTCATCGTACTATTTCATCACCAATATTGATGCCAATGCAAAAAATCTTAACCTTTTTCATTATCAGGAAAATTCCCTAACCTAAAGACACTAAAACAATGTGTGTTGTGACATACTTTTTTATTTTCGGGGGAAATAGAATAAAAAACGTGTCCTAAGGCTATTCTCTCTATAAGGATACGGCGCTTGAATACTTTGTTTCAATGAATAATTACTCATGCAATTTGCAGGCAATTAAATGAAACAATGGTTCAGTCTTTGAATCATAAAGATGACCAACCCGTTAAATAAATAATATAATAGATGCTGCGTATGAAAAGGATATTCAGAATTTTCGTTTTTTTG
>JANYLL010000419.1 GCA_025357895.1 Ignavibacteriota bacterium | reverse complement strand
ATGGGTGAATAATTTCATGCAAAAATACGGGTTTCTGATCAACGAGAGGTGGTTTTGGGAAAAGAAAAAATTTTAGGTCACAAATATATAACCCACGGATTACCATTTTGTTACGCCAGTGATAAATTTGTGACCTAAAATTTTTTTCTTTTACCAAAACCACCTCTCGTTGATCAGAAACCCGTATTTTTGCATGAAATTATTCACCCATAATGAAACAAATATTTTCTTTAAGTTTTGCATTGATATTTATATCCTGTTCTGTATTATCTGCTCAGACATTTGAATGGGCGCATAAAAGCGGTACAAGCGTTATATCGACGGGCGAAGCGGTTGCTTCCGATGAGCATGGCAACAGTTATGTAACGGGTACGTTCTTCGGCAAATGCACATTCGGCGATGCGGCGCTTAGCGCCGATGGACGGGATATCTATATAGTGAAGTATGATCCTCAGGGGAATGTGCTCTGGGCACGAAGCGCCGGCGGCAAAGCGGATGATTTCGGGAATACTCTTGCTTTGGATAGAGACGGCAATTGCTATGTAGGAGGCTCGTTTGCACTGAAGATCATTTTCGGAAAAGATACATTGACTGCTAAAGGAATGCATGATCTTTTCATAGCAAAATATAATCCGAAGGGCGATGTGCTTTGGGCGAAAAGCGCCGGAGGTTATTATGAAGATCATGCCATGACGCTTTCCCTCGATAAGAAAGGAAATTGTTATGTTGCAGGCTACTTCAAAGATACATTGCACTTCACTCCTGAAGTAATGATCATCGGCAAGCGCATTTCTACCTACGATATGTTCCTGGCGAAATACGATTCGAAAGGAAATTTACAATGGGCAAAAACGTTGGGCGGTTCAAGTTATCAGACACAGAACGAAGGTCTTTCGATCGCAACGGATCCGGCAGGGATGTCGTATCTAACAGGATTTTATCAAAGCGAGGCGGAGTTCGATTCAAAAAAATTTACTAATCATGGTACGTATGCATTATTTGTTACGAAATACGATTCCGATGGAAAGATGGTCTGGATAAAAACGGCAGGAAATGACGGCTCAGCAGTGATCGGCAAAGGCATAGCCTTGGATAAAAAAGGTAATTGCTATGTGACAGGGACACTGACCTCTTCAGCAGTTTTCGATACGATAACCGGAATCAGTAAAAATCTCGGATTTCCGGATATGTTCCTTGCAAAATATAATCCATCCGGAGATGTTATCTGGCTCAGAACGAGCGCAGGGTTCGGCACAAAAAATCCTTATGCAGCAGCAGTTGATGCCGAAGGCAATCCCTACGTATTCGGGACGTTTCGTGATACTGCTTCGTTTGGTAAGATCACGCTAAGCGGATCAGGCACGGAAAATATTTTTTTAGTGAAATACAATACTTCCGGTGAGGCTGAGTGGGGGAAGCAAGTCGGACGTCACGGAATGATACTTGGCAAATCACTTGGCATCGATAAAGCAGGGAATGTTGTAATGACAGGAAATTTTACCGATACAGCCGATTTCGGAAAAGCACATCTCAAGGCTTTGGAAAATACGCAGGATGTTTTCATAGCAAAACTTTCTCCCCGTCAGTTTGCGAAAGAAAAAAAACTTGCAGAGATCCCCGCTCTTGATTTTACTTTTACTTCCTGCGAACTTGATCCCGGGTCACGTATTGCAACAGTTAAATTTTCGATTCCGAGATCGAGTTTTGTGCTGCTCGGAGTTTATGATATGATGGGCACGGTGGCAGAATCGTTTATCGAAGGACAGCGCGATGCAGGAGTCTATGAAGTAAAGCTCGATCTCACGAGCATTAAAGAAGGCGGAGAGTTTTATTGCAGACTGCAATGCGGAAAAGAAAAGCAGACAAAAAAAATGGAGTTGAAGAAATAAATTGAATAGATTCAAAGCAATTATCCAATGGGGCGGACTCTTAGTCCGCCAGAAGAAAGACGGGCGGACTAAGAGTCAGTCCCACTGTAGTACGTCGCCCCTTTCTTTGCTCACTTTTATCTTCATATTTTTTTTACTCAGTGGATCTCTTCTGCACGCTCAACTCCTCAATGCTACCGGCGGTAATCATCCTGAATTGCATTGGCAAGAACTATCTACAGAGCATTTTACGATCGTCTACCATGACGGTTTGGATAGCGTTGCATTAAAAGCTGCTCCTGTTGCCGAAGAAGTGTATCATGTTGTTACGACAAATCTTCAAACTCCGCTGAAGGGCAAAGTCAGGATCTATCTCTCTGATTACGATGAGATCAAGAATGCATTTGCTTTCGAAGACGACTATATTTTTATCTGGATGCGCGGGATTCTCGATGATCTTCCGTACGGTTTTCGCTCAAGCGGTACATCAAAATGGCTTCGCTCGGTTATCACGCATGAGTTCACGCATATTGTTATAGCACATGCTACGAAAGATATTTTTTCGTTTTTTACTTCAGGAAGCGATATTCCCCGATGGTTCAATGAAGGCCTGGCGCGATATATGGAGCCTGACGGTTGGACAAGCGATCTCGATGCACTTCTTCGCGTTGCTACGGTAACAGGCCATCTTGATCTTGGTATGACCGATGACTATTTATCAGGCGGGATGATGTATGAAGGCGGGCAATCGCTTGTGCGCTACATCGCTGCAACGTATGGCGATTCCGCGCTCGTAAAAATTCTGAAATACCGGAATTGGATATTTTATGAATTTTTCGAAGCTATAGAATCGGCTACAAAGAAAGATATATTTACCCTGATCGACGATTGGAAAAAAACTTTGAATGTCTATTTCAATTCGAACTACGGACAGAAAGAAGAAGCAAATGAATTCGCCCGTAAGATACCATCAGGATTAGCCGTTACACTTGCCGCACGTCTTGAACCGGGTGGTAAACGAATAGCTCTTATTGGTAACCACACAAAGAAGAGTCCTGCGAGGCTTTATATTCTGAAAAATGATACGAGCGGCGAGCCAACGCTCGTAAGCGATGACGCCGGAATAGAACCTGTTGTTTCGTGGTATCCGGGGAAGGATGCGCTTTGCGTTTCGAAGTATCGCATCGGAGCAAATGGAAATTTGATCCATGATCTTTATCGCGTCGATATTGCAACAAGTGAGTTTACTCGTTTAACGAATGACGGTCGTTACGAGGAACCGGATGTAGCCTTACAAGGTAATCGTATCGTTGCGGTGCGTACTGAACAAAATCATTCTGATCTTTATATTTTAAATTCTGACGGTTCGCATCCCGAGCAATTAACAAATTACAACGACGCGAATACGCAAGTCTATGCGCCGCGCTGGTCTGCTGATGGAAAACAAATTACCTATTCGATCTTTCGCGCAAACGGCATGCGTGATATTGCTGTGATTGATATTGCAACAAAACAAAGTGCATTAATTACCAATGATTCTATTAATGATAGAGCAAGCATATTTTCTCCCGATGGGAAAGAAATAATTTTTCTTTCTCACAAAAATGGAATCCCGAATATCTATAAGATTAATACGACAAATTGGAGTAATACGCAAGCTCTACAAGCTACTGACATCGCAGGTGCAATATATCCCTGGGATTGGTCTGGTGCGAAGGATTCGATCTTAGTAACTTCCTTCGATGAACGAAATTCCGTCGGGCTTTATTGGATGGCGTCTAATCGCGAAGTGAAAAGCGCACCACTGCCGCAGTTAAAAAATAAATATTCCGATTGGCGGACGATCCATTTTCCATTAATTACCCGAACATACGATTCAATTCCGCCAGTAGTGATATATGATCTTGGGGCGTATAATTCTCTTACGCATATTCGTCCGGTAATTGTGCTGCCGGTACTATCGAGCGATAAGGGGAAGGACGGCCAGATCGGATTACGGTATGGAGTTATCGGAACTGCTTTCGATCCGATGCAAAAACATATCGTGAATGCATTTCTTGATTACGGCGATCAGAGCAACGAAGTTGGCGGATTCTTAAGCTATACGAACAGACAACTCTATCAGAATATCACTCTGACCGGAACACACATGTATAGCTTTGTACGAATTTTAGAAGGGAAGCCTCTCTATCAACGTGATCAGGGTGGGGCGTTTACCATATCGCAGGTATTTGCCACTCCGAATTCTATCACTACTTCGCATTCGCTTGCAATAACTGCAGGGTATAGAAAACTTGAACCTGTAAATATTCATGATTTTGATAATCTGAAGTTTGAACAAACACCGATCAACTATAAAGGAATGGATCTTGCTCTGCAATACATTCTCCTTTCGCGTGATCTGATAGTCCGCGGCGAACTGCTGCATGCCGATAAGAATCTTTCCGGTGATCTGACGTATACTCGCGCAAAACTAAACTTCAGTTACAAATTTCCTTTTGATGGTGACAGGACTGTGCTTATCGGAATACGCGGTGCGGTAATTGCTCAATTCGGCGATCAGATTCCGCAGGAATATGTCGGGTTTAGATCCGATGAAGTATTTGAGAACGGATTCAATCCGCTATCATTAGAATATAGTTACCGCCTTCGTGGAATTCGCAGACCGTATTACGGAGATCGATTGATGCTGGGGTCGGCTGAGTTTATCATTCCGGATTTTTTCTTTAGCAACCTGGTTCCTATCATAGGCTCATTCAGTCCTTCGCTTGTAGCCTTTTTTGATATCGGAAGTGTGTGGTATAATAAAACTCCGTCGAACTATCCGGCAGTTGAAACGAAGTCTATCGGACAAACACATTGGCTGCAAAGCGGGGGCTTAGAACTTCGCAGCGGCATCGAAGGAATATTTACTGTGGGTGGCGGAGTAGGTTATGAGTTCAAATATCATCCTCTGCCAGATTGGTATTTCAGGATTACGACATATTTCTGACCCGAATTGTCTGAACCTGGATTTGGGGGATGATTGGATTAAGTAGATGAAAAAATGTCACTCCCGAGAAATGCGATGGCATTTCGTGGCAATCTAAAAATGTTGAAATGGATAATATCACATTTCCCCTCTCATCGTATTACGACCATTTCTTTTGTTAAAGATGTCCCATTAAATTCCAAGCGGTAGATATATGTTCCGCTTGCTAAGCCGCGCGTATCGCATTGCAGCGTTTGTTCACCGGCGGAGACGGGACCATCGAGAAGTGTTCTGACAATATTACCATTTGTATCGAAGACCCTCAGCGTCACATTACCAGCGGCAGTGCGAATCATGACATTTGTTGAGCCATTCGAGGGATTCGGATAATTTTGCAGTAATTCAGTTGTAATTTTTGGCGCGTTTGTTTCGACCCCAGATTGCTGTTCAATGATCGGAAGAGTTGAATAGGATTTGAGCAAGGTCTTAGCGATCTCAGCCTCCCCTGTGATGAACCACTCTTTAAGCACTGAAGCATAGATCTGTCGGAAATCGAATTGCATAGCAATGTTATCATTACCGGTTACATTCGCCGGAATCACGGGATTATCTCCAAGAATTCCGGGAATAACTTTTGTTCCGAAAACAAATAAGGGCGCAGCTGCACCATGATCGGTGCCGAGACTGTCGTTGGATTTTATTCTGCGGCCGAATTCGGAGAATGTCATTCCGATAACTCGATCTTCCAACGCATTCAATTTTAATTCATTTTGAAATGCCGATATAGCAGTAGAAAGTTTTAAGAGCAGGGGATCCTGTCCGTCGCGTTGATGGTCATGTGAATCGAAGCCTCCGAGATTGACGACATATATTTTTGTTTTTAAACCTCCTGCAATAAGCTGTGCT
>JANYLL010000403.1 GCA_025357895.1 Ignavibacteriota bacterium | reverse complement strand
CTCAGATTCAACAGTAGACGTATGGGTTGTCAAACTCAGCTCTTCAGGTACAATCCAATGGCAGAAATGCCTCGGAGGATCAGGTAATGATGAGGCTCATTCCGTCATTCAAACAAAAGATTTCGGTTATGCACTCGTCGGCGTTACGAATTCGACTGATGGAGATGTTACAGGATTGCATACGGGAAAAGGTGCTAATGATATATGGGTTGTAAAACTTAATGGATCAGGCACAATTCAGTGGCAGAAATGCCTTGGAGGAAGCGACGGTGAATTGGGCAAATCCATTATTCAAACTTCCGATGGTGGTTATGCAATAGCCGGAGCTACATCTTCGAAGGATGGTGATGTATCCGGCTTACATATTAACGGCCAAGTACCTCAAACTCTTGATGTCTGGGTAGTCAAACTAAGCTCTTCCGGGATTATTGAATGGCAGAAGTGCCTTGGAGGAACTTACACTGAATTTGCAAATTCCATCATTCAAACTCTTGATGGTAATTTTGTAGTTGCCTGCAGAACAGGTTCTGGGGACGGTGATGTTTCTGGAAATCATGACTTAATTGTGCCTTATGATGCATGGGTAGTAAAGATTAACGCTGCTACCGGGTCACTTATATGGCAGAAATGTTTTGGCGGTACTTCCGTAGACGAAGCAAACTCTATAATTCAAACTTCCGATAGTGGATACGCTTTTACCGGCAGTACAAATTCTAAAAACGACGGCGATGTTTCGGGAAATCATGGCGGGTATGATATATGGGTTGTCAAGTTAACTCCTGATACACCGCCTGCAAGCGTATCGGAAAATAATTCTACTGATCTCCTTCAAAAAAACTTCTTAAAAATGTATCCGAATCCATCGTCGGAGCAAATCAATTTCGATCTTTATCCGACGATATTTTTAAAGAAGGCAGAATTTTATGACATCATGGGCAGGCAGCAATTTCCATCCTATACGACTCTTGATCATTCAGCCACGGTTGATGTACATAATCTCCTTCCCGGCACCTACATCGCACGGCTGACATGGATCCAACATCTGAGCTGGCTTACAAATGATTATCAAGGAAATTTCGCACTGCCATTTATTGTGAAGCATTAAATGCAGAGACAAAACAAGGGAATAAATTTTCTAATCAAGTTGGTATTGCCGATTATAAGATTTGAAAAGAAATGTTCCTTTTTTTTAACGTTTGCAATACTTGCAAATAGTATTTTTTTTTCAGCTCCGTCTTATGCTGTATTCATGACTACCCATGTGATTCAATTCGGCGAAATACACGGTTTCAGCTATTCTCCGAATTCACTCAATGTCCTTGTCGGTGATACCATTAAATGGGTTGGGGATTTCACGAAGTACCCGATGCGATCGACTTCTGTGCCGCCTGGTGCATTCGCATTCGGTCCGGTAAACTCAGGCGATACATTTACCTATATTATAAAAATTCCGGGAGAGTATGATTATCAGAATAATATATACGCTTCAATTGGTATGAAAGGAGTTCTCACGGCAATTACGCCTCGATATGGCTTGACAAATGACGGACGCGAATTTTATCTCGGAATGCTCACTCCAAGCTACAATGCGATTGCAACTAATTATGAAACTCGGTTTATTGGTTTTTTCGCAATGATCTCATCGTATTACGAAAATGAAATATCTGTATCTTATTTCGATGCCTCAGGTAAGGAAAGTGTTCCATCACTATATCATGTATTAGCAGGCAATTTACTCAAGGTACCGCTGAATGTTCCGCTTATGCAACTCGATACTGCATCGGATTCACCTGCATATAAATCGTGTCATATTACATCGAAGTTTCCGGTAACGGTCTATTATCTAAGCAGTGGAGCATGTGCCGGTGGAAGTTATCTCGGACTTCCGGTTATAGGTTTGGGTAAGAATTACGTTGCCGCAAGTTACAATGATAATCCCGGTTACGGAGCATTATATACAAGCGGAAGTGTGTGGCTCCCTAATACTTTTGAATATGCAGGCGGAGAGTTCATGATAATCGGCACTGAAGATATTACGACGGTAAAAATTACACCGACAACAACTACGGTCACCGGTCATCCCGGTGCCAATACCGGAGCGCCCCATCCTTACACTATTCCACTCAATCGCGGTCAGTGCTATCTTGTTCGGTCGAATGGAAGAAACTCAGATAATGATATATCCGGATCGCTCATTGAAGCGTCGAATCCGGTTGCAGTATTAAGCGGACATGAAAACGCATTTCTCGGCGGCGTTGATGAATTTTCATTGGATGCCCGCGATTTCATGATCGAGCAAATGGTGCCTGTGGAATTCTGGGATAGTACAGGATATATCTCGGTGCCGGTTGCCGAAGCTGCACCACCCGGGAATGAAGGACATGGAGATAGTTACAGGATTTATGCTTTTGATAGTGTGAACGTAAAAGCCCATTTGGATGTGCAAGGTATTGGCGGTGGTTATGATATGCCTACTCAGCGACTTGCACAGCCTCCTGAAAAATCTGAGATCACAGCACCGGTAGAAGCATATTCGACAAATGGTAAAAAGTTTGCATTAATGCTTTATGATGAGCGCAACCAACCGGCTCATTACAGTCCGTCACCATGCCCAAGCATGATGACCATTGTGCCAATGTCCCGTTGGAAAACTTCGTATTTTTTTCCGGTTCCGTTTTATTCAGCCAACCTCAGGCTCTCAGCTTCTAATGGTATCAATGTCATTAGTGCAAATTTAGGAAATATCAGTATCTCTCGTAATGGAGGGCAGGCAGGTTCGCTTGCAAGTCTTATTCGTGTTGGCGGTTACAACAACGTTTCCAAATATAATCTGAAAGCTGCTCAATACAGACTAACTACTGCTTCTCAGGACTCCTATTTTATTTCCTCACCTGATCCCTTTGCAGTGTATTTTTATGGATTCCAAAACTTTGCACCTAATGGAGGCCCCACTCAATTGAGTTTTTACGATGAATATGCTGCCCCCGCCGGAATGCAATTAAATACAGGCGTCACTCCTTCATTCGCAGTATCAGTTGATACGGTTTGTTCGGGTTGGCATATTTGCGTGCGTGATACAGGCAAGACCGATCCGGGACTAAAAGCGGTGATGCTCATTGATGATCCCGATGCCGTGTATTGGCAGCAGCCCGGTGCAAAATATTCTAACACAAGTTTCGATTCTCTTTCAACCGATTATGCTGACGGCGAACTTCATCCTCATGTTCATGGAAATGAGAGCTATTGCTTCGATGTAAATTTCGGAAGCCCGCTTGCTGCGGCTTCCGCTCCGCTTGCCATCGTGGATAATCTGGGCAATGCCATCATCCTGAAATTAGATAGAAGTGCATCAGCATTAAAACTATCCACCACTCCACCAACATCTTCCCGCGCCGATAGTATCGTCTTTCCCGTAAAGAAGATCGGAGAATCTATCTGCACCACATTCGTCTTTAAGAACACGGCTCCGAAAACCGGAACGCCGCTGAATTTAACTGCAGCACAGTTAACAAATAAGGATACATCATATAGGATAACATCCGTAACGCCGTCACTTCCGCATTCTCTTGCTCCGCAGGATTCGCTGTTAGTGCAAGTCTGCTACACTCCTGCCGATTCTCTGCGCCATCGCGAGGCGCTTATCATGCGCACCGATTGTTTTTCG
>JANYLL010000363.1 GCA_025357895.1 Ignavibacteriota bacterium | reverse complement strand
TAAAAAACCCGCTGACTCAGGAGCGATGGCGGGTGATAATAAAAAAAACCTGGCGACGACCTACTACATTATTCTCTGCAACACTTCATTCTTTGTAGTAGCGAAGTGATCCGCCACAAGGCTAAGAATTTTATTGAGGGTTCCGATCCGTAACGGCGAATGATTCGGTATGGATATGTGATGTTCACCTTTCTCTTTGGTCATGAGCTGAACGTGACTTCCGGTTTGGCGTACTTTCGTATATCCAAATTTGCCCAGAGCTTTGATGAGTTCTTCGCCGGAGAGATCACGCGGTGTCTTCATGCAGCGATCACTTCATCGCGGACAAAATGCAAGTGGATGGTCTTCGGTTTTTTCTCAGGTGCGAAATGGCAATCCACTGCATCGCGAATCATTTTGTGAAGCTCATCAACAGTATCTGCTTCGGTCACGATTCCCTCGCCAAGAGCCTGAGCCGTATAACCGCCTTCGACGGCATCTTCAACGATAAATGTTATTTCTTCTTTCATGAATTTTACAACAATTTATACTATCCGAAAAATTCACCAATAAAAAAACCCACCAACGCAGAGCGATGGCGGGTTATAATAAAACCCCTGGCGACGACCTACTTTCCCAAACCTGACTGGCTAAGTATCATCGGCTCTCGAGGGCTTAACTGCTCTGTTCGGAATGGGAATGGGTGTAACCCCCTCCTCCATTCATAATTCATCATTCATAATTTCCCCACCGCACCAAAGGGCTTTGTTCTTTTCAATATTACCCAGCTGGTCCCGGCAGTGTTGCCGAAATAGAGGCAATGCCAGCGAGAAAATTCCCTATCGCGAATAACCACCAAAACCGCTTTTTGACCCACAGACTATAGACTGCAACACAGAAAAGAATCAGTGCAATCAAAGCGTAGTAAAATACTTCCTCAGGATGACGAATATACGGATCACCGGCTTCCGGTACGTGAAAGGCAATACCAATAACGGCATAATTAAATACGCCAGCCACAAGCACATAACATAGAATTAGAATTTTGCGTACTAAACTCACCTTGGCAAAAAATAATTTACAAAAATACGCAATAAAAAACCCGCCAACGCAGAGCGATGGCGGGTATTAATAAAACCCCTGGCGACGACCTACTTAAAATTATGCTGCTGCGCCATAAAGGTGTGCAAGGATAGGCTCTTTTTTGGAGAGCTTGCTTACTGCCATAACGGAAAACCCGACGACGTTTCCTTTCTCGTCAAGCATTTCCATGACGGCATCGTTATCGGTATCATGGAAAACAGAGATCTTCTCGTCGTCAAAAATGACTTCAAGATAATCACCTTCTTCATCATACCAGACTTTTATTTCTTTTTTCTCTCCCATATAAGTTCGCCTTTCTTTATTTGATCGCTCGGATACGCGGTCAGAACGTAAGCATCACTGCCGTCGTATTTTACAACAACACAAAGATACTTATCGTCTCCTTTTGTTCCGCGATGAAACTTATAGTTAATAACTGCATGTGGGTCGCTTTTGGATTGGATAATAAAATCCGGATCTGAGAGTGATTCTTCCAATAGATCAAACATTTCGTTTCTGGCAAGACGGCTTGCGAAATGGCGAATTCGCTCATCCGGAAGACGAACATCCTTGTTTTTATAATCTTTTAGAATCTTCACGGTGCAAAAATACGCAATAAAAAAACCCGCCAACGCAGGAGCGATGGCGGGTTATAATAAAACCCCTGGCGACTTAGTTTGCAGAAGCACCTTCTCTGCGCAAGCCGTCGGAGAGATATTGCAGTATCAGCGCTTCCTTCGACGTATGTTTTTTCTGAGCGAGCAGCTCAACATCGCGCATGATAAGCAGTTGTTTTAATTTCAGATCGATATTATCTGCCGGCTTGAGGTTAGGGAATGAAAGAATCTCGGCTTTCGACCAATCAACATAATCGGTCGTATCATGCGATGACCAGAATTGGAATTCTTCGTCTTCATTTTCAAACTTAGGTATTGGCAGCAATTGCTTCGGCATGTTCTTTCCTTTCTTTACGATTCATCGGTCTTGCAGAGATCACTCGGATCTGCCTGTTCCTTATAGTATATACAACGGTTAAAAAGTCTTCCTTCGTTTGTCTTACCATAAACAATATTTCTTTTCTCATCGGCAGAATGTTTTTCATCCGGTCTGCCGCCGAATGGATTATTGGCAAACAGCTGCTGGCATTCTGAAGGAAGTGCTTTGTGAGTATCCCAAACCTTAAGTAAGTTGCCT
>JANYLL010000354.1 GCA_025357895.1 Ignavibacteriota bacterium | reverse complement strand
GTGGTCCAAATTTTGGTTCAAAGCGGCTCAGTTACGATTCCTCAGATTTCTTTTTACATTCACCTGCTTTCTATTCGAATGATTTTACAGGGGACAGCTGGCCTAATGGATTAATCGATTGTGGTGATCTAACTGGGACTGGAAATTCAGTTTTAGCTGCTGCCGGAGGATATTTTACCTCAGCTTTTGTTGGATTTTATGTACTGGGCAAAGCAATGGATGATAAGATCGACTGTTTTTTTTCACAAAGTGAGGCAGGATTTAGCGGCGCTGATACTATTCATATTCAAAAAAATAATAAAACCACGTTTATATTGGGGGCACCTGGATACCAATCACCCGAAGACCAAAATAATGGTATCTTCCAGAAAGGTAGCCTGTTGGTGCTTAAGGGTAACGAGAATATACCTGTTCGGCTCAATCCGAACCTCACCGTAGAAGAACGAAAAAAAGTAGAAGAAGTAGTTGGGCATGTCTATGCTTACCCTAATCCATTTGTGGATAATACTGTTCTTACATTTGATAATTGCACAGGAACGAAGATGTCCGTTGATATTTGTTCAACTTCTGGTGCTATCATTAAACATGAAGAGACTCCTGCTGTGGATGGACTTCAGCAGTATGCGCCGGATTTATCCTCATTTGCTCCAGGAATGTATATCATCCGCATGACGTGTGAAGGACCAAACGGATGGACCGGAACGGCGAATGTCATCAAGACTGGAGCAGCAATAGCCCCCTGGAAGTTGGATTTAAAGAAGATGGTAGGCCGATGAGAATTTCTATAAAGGGGTAACAAAACCTGAGAGAGGTTGTTTCATACAACGATGTTGTGTTTACACGGGGTTTACAATTAATTCGATCCTTATGAAATTTCGTAACATTCTATTTGTGCTTCTCCCGATTTTCTGCACAGGGAATTTGTTTTCACAGACCTCCTGGAATTGGTATAATCCCACTCCGCAAGGGAATGATCTGCATGCCGTCGTCGTAAAAGCTGATAGCTTTGGCATTGCCGTTGGTGATGTAGGGACGACACTTCGCCGTTCAGGCGGGGTTTTCCAATCTCCTGTATATCCTGTAAGCACTGCACTTCGCGGTGTCAGTTATTATAAAGATACGGTATGGATTTGTGGCGATGGGGGTGTAATCTATCGCTCCATTGATAACGGTGCTTCATGGAGCGACCAATCCTATACCAGTAAAAGCAAAGTGAATTTCCGAACGACTTTCGATCTATCGAAAACGAATGTATTTATTGCAGGAGATTCGGGTATTATTCTTTACTCAACCAATAGCGGTATTGGCTGGACGAAACAAACAAATTCAAATAAGAATAATATTAATGCCATTGCCAATGGCAGCAGGGCAAATATGTATGCTGTCGGCGATAATGGTACGATACTCCAAGCCCTAAACTACGGCTCCTTCGGGTACTTTGCAATCACCACAAGTCATAAATTTTCATTTAACGGTGTGGCTATGGATACAGCAGAAGCCTTTATTGTCGGTGACTCCGGATATGTTCTTCACCGTGATATAGTTAATAATACGTTTATTGCCGATTCAACATTTAATAACGGAGCGAATAATTTTTACGATGTAGCGTATGCCAACCCTTATGTCATCGTGATCGGTGCTAATGGGGCTATCCGTAGATCTAATGATAACGGAACGACATGGACAGCTCCCGTAAGCGGAGCTACAGAGAAGCTTTATAAGATCGCTCTTTCAAAAGATTTTTTAACTTCCGGTATAGGTTGGGTCGTTGGCGAGAATGGCGTTTTTTTACGAACTGTGAATTATGGTTCTACGTGGTCTCGGCTTGATACCGGAGTTCGTGGAACAGTCTATGCTGCAGCGCTTTCACCGAATGGGGATATGTATGCTACGAACATTGCCGGAAAATCATACCGTTTGAAAAACGGAACCCCACATTGGACACTTGATTCTCTGAAAGCTGGAGGCGCTCCGAGGCTTCTTGATATTGCCTTTGATAAGAGCGGATTTGGAATTATTGCAACATACGATATAAATATACTTAGAACTGCAGACTCTGGCAAAACATGGAAAAGTGTTACTGTGAATCCTCAAGCGTTGGAGATACTCGGAGTATCGGCTTGGGGTTCGACCGGGCTTGCTTCGGCTGCCAACGGAGTTGTTTACCGATCTGTAAATAACGGCGGCTCCTGGACTGCTGCAACAACAAATAATACTCAGGCGCTCTATGATGTTGACATGAGCGGTACAAATGCTATTGCTGTCGGAGCAAATGGAGTGGTACTATATTCTCTTGATGGTGGCGCAACATGGACGAAGCCCGTTTCAAGCGGAACAACTGCTCAATTAAATAAAGTACGTTTTTTTACCAATACCAATGCCGTTGCAGTCTCTAATACCGGACTCATTATCCGCACGGTGGATAAGGGGCTGACGTGGACATTGGTAACAAGCGGTGTTACGACCTCGCTTAATGATGCAGCATTCCATGACGATAAGAATGGTATTATCGCAGGTGATGGCGGCGTGATCCTAAAAACCAACGACGGCGGAAAAACCTGGACGAAAGATCAGAGTAATACACTAAATGATCTGAAAGGTGCAATGATCGTTGATGGTGGAACTGCTTATGTTGCCGGTAGCAGGACAACAATTCTCGGTACAACGAACTCCTCGTTGCCGGTCGAACTTATGAGTTTTTCAGGAAGAAGACTTTCAGGCACAAATGTCATTCTCGATTGGAGCGTTGCAAATGAACGTGATAACTTCGGATATGAGATAGAGCGCCAATGCGGAGACCTTTGGCTCGAAGCAGGATTCAGAGCCGGAAAGGGGACGACATCGCAATCACAAAATTATTCCTTGACCGATTCGAAAGCATCCAATGACAAGCTCCGTTACCGCCTGCGCCAAATCGATCTTGATGGCTCGAAAAATGTTATTGGCATGGTTGCCGTCGCACAAAATTCCTCGTTGCAAGATGATAACATTTCGATCTATCCGAATCCAGGTGCATCGGAAGCAAAGATCAATTTCACGATTTCTTCACCGGAATCAGTACATATAACAATTGTCAATGAGCTTGGCGCTGAAGTCATAGAAATAGCGAATGCAGAATACCAAATTGGACTGTATTCTATTCCACTTTTAACAAAACGGTTGGTAAACGGAACGTACCATGTGATTTTC
>JANYLL010000350.1 GCA_025357895.1 Ignavibacteriota bacterium | reverse complement strand
ATCACTTCCTTCATCGTTGTCTTGCCATTTGATCCTGCAACAAGCAAGACCGGGATGCTAAACTTTTTTCTGTAGAGATTTGCAAGTTCTCCGTAACTATCAAGAGTATTTTTTACGACAAGTAGCGGAAGTTTTGTTACTTTATTATTTCTTGAATACCACTTTTCATCGACAATAGCTGCAATCGCTCCTTGTTTTTCAACAACGTTAATAAATTCATGCCCATCGAAATTCTCTCCGCGAAGCGCAATAAAAAGATCGCCTTTTTTTATGGAGCGGGAATCGGTTGAGACTGCGCTAAATTTTTTCTTCTGTGAAAGTGCAGAAATTCCGTCTTCGCTTTTACACGGGATTGACAGAAGGTCTTGGATTGTGAGGTTCATTTTTTTTCATGAATTTGTCCTGGTTTATCATCAAATTCTATCCCCCCGCGACCGGCTGGCATTTGATAAGGATGATCACCATGGAATAAATATGTAACCAGATAAAAAATAATCACAATAGTAACCCAAAAGAAAATATTCTTATAAAAAGATGTTCTCATAATACTACATCACTTGTTTACTTTTGGCTATTCCATTTCTCTACTTCTTCCCTATCATTAAAATGTATCTTTTCTTTACCAATGATCTGATACTCTTCATGCCCTTTTCCGGCGATAAGAATTACATCATTTTCTCCTGATGAATCCAAAGCAGAAGTAATAGCCTCTGCACGGTCTAAAGTAATTTCTGTTTCCATTCGCTTGCGCATCGGAATTCCTTCTAATATTTGATGCGCAATTGCATGGGCATCTTCTGTTCTTGGATTATCATTTGTGATGATCACATCATCCGATAGCCGGTCTGCAATCGCTCCCATCTTCGGTCGCTTCGTGCGATCTCTATCTCCACCGCAGCCGAAGATCGTTGTGATTTTTGTATTTGTATCAAGATCGCGGATTGTGAGCAAAACATTCTCCAAAGCATCGGGCGTATGAGCATAATCAATAATAGCAAGCCCCCCGGATGGCAGTTCTATCTGCTCGAAGCGGCCGCGCACCGGACGAAGGCTCTGCGCCGCTTGCCCGAGGACTTCGAGCGAAAATCTTTCGATGCCGAAATACAGCGCTGATGCTGCCGCCAATACGTTCTCGACATTAAATTTTCCAACGAGCTTGCTGTGAAATGTTGTTTGTTCATCAGAATACCGTTTTTTAATTGTGAATGACGTGCCCCGCAGTGAGTAACTAATATTCGATGCAACGAGATCGGCACTGCCGAACTTCGATCCATCATCTAATCCATAAGAATGAGCGTTCGCTATTGTGTGCTCATTCATAAATTCTCCGTAATCGCTTCCGGCATTGGCGATCGCAACTGCCGTTTCCTTTAATCCGGAAAAGAATTTTTGTTTTACCTCGGCGTATTTTTCCATTGTCCCATGGAAATCGAGATGGTCTTGCGTAAGATTTGTAAAAACACCAATATCAAAATCAAGTGCTGCAATGCGATCAAGTGCGATCGAATGCGAGCTAACCTCCATCACACAAGTTGTGACACGTTCTTCGAACATCTTTACAAGTAACTCCGAAATATCTCGTGATTCGGGAGTAGTGTGTTCTGACGGGATAAACTGATCGCCGATATAATTTCCGATCGTTCCTATTAGTCCGACCTTCTCATCGCGCCATTCTAATATTTGCTTGATAAGATTTGTTGTCGTCGTTTTTCCATTAGTGCCTGTAACGCCGATCATTCTTATTTTTCTTGAGGGGGAGCCGAATGCTTCTTCCGAAATAATTGCAAGCGCCTTACGAGCACTTGGAACAAGAATGCGATTAATACTCTTCGCCTCTGCATCTTCTTCACTGAAGGCTGTTGCATCTTCGAGGATAATGGTCGTTGCGCCGCTTTCTATTGCCCTTTTAATAAAGCTATGTCCATTAGCGGCGAATCCTTTTATTGCGAAGAATGCCGAGCCGCTTTTTACTTTTCTTGAATCATATTGCGGGTCAGAGAGAACGGCGTCCTTCAAGCCTGTTAGGGCGAGGACACCGATCTCTCGTTGCCGCGTGAGCTCACTGAATTTCATTTTTCAAAGAACATTGCTTTTTGTACGGATGCTCCGAAAAAATTTCGTCATCCCTGA
>JANYLL010000346.1 GCA_025357895.1 Ignavibacteriota bacterium | reverse complement strand
TAAAATCCTGCGGCTTGAGTCATGTTTCGCGGTACACAAACATAAATTCCGCGCAGCGCATTAATGATCATTCCCATTGGTGAACCGCTATGCCATACACCTTCAAGGCGATGGCCGCGCGTTCGCATGATCACAGGCGCTTTCTGTCCGCCTTTTGTGCGCCAGCGAAGCGTTGCAAGATCGTCGGACATTGTCTGCAATGCGTACAGCAAATAATCGAGATACTGAATTTCAATGATCGGCTTTAGCCCGCGCATTGCTGCGCCCATTGCCTGGCCTAAAATTGTGGCTTCGCGAATTCCTGTATCGGTAATGCGTATTTCACCAAATTTTTCCTGCAAGCCATCCATGCCTTTATTGACATCGCCGATCTTTCCGATATCTTCGCCGATAGCAAAAATTCTCGGATCGCGGGTGAATGCTGCCTCGAAACAATTCACCATAATCTGTGAGCCGTTAATGATCTCAGATTTATCGGAGAAGACCGCTTTCACTTCAGGAATTTTTAATGCAGCATCAGCTGAACCACTATAAAGACATGAGCTATATTCATCTTCGCCTTTTTTAAGTCGATTTGTAAGCCACTCATTCAATTTTACTTTTGCCGGAGCTTGTTCGATATTTGCTAAGCGCAATCCTTTGCGAACGCCGGAAATAACATCGCGGTTAAGCGGTTCAGAAAGAGATTCGATCTCGGTTTTTATTTGCGCAACTTCACTTCCGAGCGAGCATTGTGATGAAAGCTCTCCGAGTAACGGTCCGATATAGGCAATATCATTTTTGATCGGATGTAAGAATGCTTCAAATGCGCGGCTCTTCGCTTCGCTGACAATTTCCTTATCTTCTTTTTCTAATTGCTCAAGTGCAGTTTCAGTAATGACATGATTTGCGATCATCCATTCGCGCATTTTCCGGTTGCAATCGTATTCTGCTTCCCAGGCTAAGCGCTCCTTTGATTTATAGCGCTCTTGCGAACCGGAAGTCGAATGCCCTTGCGGCTGCGTCATTTCCGTTATATGAAAAAGCGCAGGAGTATGCGTTTCGCGAACTTTCGGAACGCCGGATGCATACGCATCGCAAAGAGCGTGATAATCCCAACCTTTTACGATATAAAATAAATATCCATCGCCGCCCGGTTCTGCTTCGAAACCTGCAAGCGCTTTTGAAATAGATTTTTTTGTAGTCTGATATTCTGCCGGGACGGAGATTCCGTATTCATCATCCCAAACAGAAACGATCATCGGAATTTTCAAAACTCCAGCAGCATTAAATGCTTCGAAGAAAAGTCCTTCGGATGTACTCGCATTTCCGATCGTACCAAAAGCAACTTCATTGCCATGATCGGAGAACCCACCCATATCAAAGAGCGCAGGATTTTCACGATATAATTTTGATGCGTATGCAAGCCCTACTAAGCGAGGCATGTGCCCGGCAGTCGGAGAAAAATCCGGTGACGAATTTTTTAATCTCATCTGATCGCGCCATGAGCCATCGGCATGAAGGCTTCGTGTCGAAAAATGCGCATTCATCATTCTCCCTGCTGATGCAGGATCGGCATTCACATCGGCATGAGCATAAAGCTGTGCGAAAAATTTCTGCAAGTCGCTTGTGCCGGTCGCGAACATGAAGGTCTGATCACGGTAATACCCGGCGCGCCAATCACCATATTGGAATTGCTTTGCCATGGCAAGCTGCGCTACCTCTTTTCCATCGCCAAAGATTCCAAATTTTGCTTTGCCTGTCAGGACTTCACGTCGGCCGAGGATGCTTGCAATGCGCGATTGGTTGGCGATCCGGTAATCGGCAATAATTTCTTCTTTAGAAAAAGGTAAGTTCATGCCGTTCTTTCTGCTTATAGTCGCAGAAGAATTAGTTGTTGTATCGATTTTTTTAGCCGGTTCAGCTCCTATGATTTTTTTCGCCATTAATTGCCTGAATTTTCTTGCAGGGCACATAACAACAAAAAGGGGAATATTGTTGAGGGGGATTTCTTTATTGATTTGAATACTTTGTGAACCCAATTTTATTGCAAGGCGTTAGTAAATATATGCAAAACATTGACTATATAACCTGGCAGGAAGGAAAATATATTGTTTCTCAATGCTTAAATGTAGATGTTGCTTCTTTTGGTGAAACAGAGCCTGAAGCAATTTCAAATCTTCGTGAAGCTGTGGAACTCCATTTACGCGATAACGATATTGATCATCCGATACTTATTGATAATATTCACGTAGGGCACATGCCGATCAATGCCTAAGCTCTATTCTTCTAAGCAAATCGCAAAAGTTCTCGAAATTCTGGGATTCCGATATATTTCTCAATCCGGTTCGCATGGAAAGTTCAAAAATGTAAATGGAAAAACGGCTACTATTCCAATGAATAAGACCGAAATACCCATAGGAACATTTAAAAGTATTTTACGACAAGCAGGGTTAGACCTTCAACAATTTAAGGATATTGCAGATTAATAAGGATGAGTTTTTTTAGACCATCCGATTAATTATTTTGCTATGGAAAGTTCTCTTTAATTCATCTTCCAACCAAATTGGAACAAATGCCCTCTCCATCGTATTGTACTATAATAGATGAAAATAATTTTACGAATACTACTATTTCTATCCATTTGTAGTCTTGAGGCTTACGCCCAAGCTCCGCGTATGGTCAACCGGTCGGCTTCACAATTTCGGATTGCACGGTTGAAGTACGAAGGAGGAGGGGATTGGTATAATGATCCGACCGAAGAGCCGAATCTTCTGCGCTTCGTGAAGAATAATACCAACATCGAAGTCAACGCAGAATACACCTGGGTTGATATTGCAAGCGACGATATTTTTAATTATCCATTTTTATTTTTGACAGGTCATGGCAATGTAGATTTCTCCGAAGCCGATGCAAAACGTTTGCATGCCTATCTCGAAGCAGGAGGATTTCTCTATATTGATGATGATTACGGACTCGATAAGCCTATTCGCCGTGAGATGAAAAAAGTTTTTCCCGATCAGGAATTTCAGGAGCTTCCTTATACTCATGGACTGTATCACGCACATTTTGAATTTCCGAACGGCGTTCCGAAAACGCATGAACATGACGGCAAACCGCCGCAAGGTTTCGGATTATTTATCGGTACAAGGATGTGTGTTTATTATACGTTTGAATCCAATCCAAGTGACGGATGGGATGATCCTGAAGTTCATAACGATCCTCCGGAGAAGCGTGAAGAAGCATTACGATTCGGGACGAATATCGTGGTTTGGGCGCTGACGCATTAGAAAGAAGTCGGACGTCTGATGTCCGAAGTCTGATGTCAGATTTATTCGACTTCGGACACTGGATATCGGACATCGGACTTTCTCGTCGTATTTTTGCATAATGAAATTAGCACTCGCCGGTTATGGCAAGATGGGACATGAGGTCGAAGCGGCTGCAAAAGCTCGCGGGCATGAGATCGTGGCAATATTTGACATTGATAAATTGCTTTCGCCCGAAGCCTTAAAACTCTACGCTCCTGATGCCGTCATAGATTTTACTCAGCCGGATACAGTCGTGACGAACGTCCGTGTTTGCACGAAAGCAAAGATTCCGATGGTGATCGGCACGACAGGATGGGATAGCGAACTTCCGAAAGTTCGGAAGATGATCGAAGAAGCCGGAACTGGCTGCGTCATAGGCTCTAATTTCTCCATCGGCGTAAATCTTTTCTTAAAGATCGTTGCTTCAGCCTCGCGATTACTTAGTGTGGCAGATTACGATGTCTATATCACCGAAGCACATCACCGAACGAAAAAAGATTTTCCGAGTGGGACAGCGCTTCGCATTTCCGAAGCCGTGCTCTCAGGATTTACATCGAAAACAAAAGTCGTTTCCGAATTGAAGCAAGGCGAAGCCCCTTCTGCTGAAGCGATACTTATCAGTTCGATTCGTTCAGGATCGATAACCGGAACGCATACGGTAGGGTTTGATTCAGATGAAGATGCGATCGAACTGACACATCGCGCAAAGTCGCGGCGCGGTTTTGCATTGGGTGCAGTTCATGCGGCAGAATGGATCGCAGGAAAAAAAGGATTGTATAGATTCGAGGAACATATAACTGAAATTCTCGAGGGATGACTTTATTATTAAGGTAGGCGCAGGGCTTTAGCCCGCGTGAATATTTCATGGTTCAATGCGTTCGCTGGCTAAATCACTGCGCCTACCAAAGAGATATTAAATGAAAATGAATACAAAAAAAATTCGTGGAACAGGCACGGCAATCGTTACGCCATTTACTTCAAGCGGCGAGATTGACTACGACGCGACGGCACGCTTTCTCGATTATCAACTCTCAGGCGGAGTGGAGATGATCGTGCCATTAGGCTCAACCGGAGAAAATCCGACAGTGAATGCGCAGGAGCGTACCAAATTTTTTCGCTATGTTATTGAGTATGTTGCAGGACGTGCAGTAGTTATTGCCGGCACCGGCTCAAACGATACACGCGCAAGTATTGCGCTTACTCGCGAAGCCTATGAACTCGGTGCAGATGCTGCACTTGTTGTCACACCCTATTATAATAAACCTACTCCGAACGGACTTTTTGAGCATTTCAAAGCTGTTGCAAATGTAGGCTTGCCGGTGGTTATGTATAATGTGCCGGGAAGAACAGGACTAAATATGAACGCGGAGACAACTCTTCGCTGCGCGGAAATTCCGAATGTCGTTGCAATCAAAGAAGCAAGTGCCGATCTGCCTCAGTGCATGGAGATCATCAGAAATGCTCCCCATGGTTTCTGGCTATTATCGGGCGAAGATAATCTGACACTTCCGCTGATTTCACTTGGAGCTAAAGGTGTGATCAGCGTTACCTCAAATGTTGTACCGAATGAATTCTCCAGACTCGTGCGCTTTGCTTTAGATGGTCAATTCGAAGAAGCAAAAGCGATCCATTACGAATTGTTTGAGCTTATGAAGGTGATGTTCATAGAATCAAATCCAGGTCCGGTAAAGGCTGCGCTTGCAATGATGGGAGTTATCGGCGAGAATTATCGCTTGCCGCTTGTTCCGATGAAAGAAGAAAATAGAAATAAAGTCCGGGAAGTATTATTGCAACTTGAATCAGTGGTGGTGGAGGAGATGGAAGAGAGCCGTTAACGAAATAACAATGTCATTGCGAGGGTATGCGACCACAGGCAGCAAAGGCTTTAGCCCGACGAAGCAATCCCCTTAAGGTATTAGAGAAAGTATGATTCTACCAAATATCTGGGGATTGCTTCGTCGTTGCTCCGCGACTCCTCGCAATGACAGTAGTCAAGAACTCAGCGTTTTCAACAACTCCACCTCCTCCCCCATCATTACTTTCCCTCTCCGAGCCATTACGATCTTCGCTACTTCAAGCGCTTTATCTTCTTTATATTTTTCCATTCCGTTCGGTCCGCACCAGCTAAAACTTGGAATCCATTTCGGAGGGAAACCAATGCAGAAAATATTGGAGCTGACTCCGCATGCTGTGCCGGTATTGAATTGCGTGCCGATCGCGCTTTTTGAATGATCGCCCATCAACAGCCCGACAAAAAGCGATTTCGTTTCGAACTCCTGATCCTCAATTGTGACCTTCACATTCGAGTAATCATTTTTTAAGTCGCTCGTATTTGTTCCTGCTCCGAGATTACACCACTCACCGATGAAGCTATGACCAAGATAGCCGTCATGCTGTTTATTCGAATATCCCTGAATGATTGAGTTCTCCACTTCGCCGCCGATCTTGCATACGTGCCCGATCGTTACGCCGGGATGGATTTTTGCTCCGGCTTTGATTAGCGAACCTGCGCGGATGACTACAGGTCCGATGATCGTGGCATTTGGTTCGATCACGACATTCGCTTCGATCAGGATCGGTCCATCGGTTGCATCGAGATAGGTGCGCCGGGCAAACGCTGCGCTTTCATCTGCGTAAATATTTTTACTATTAGTTGTTTCAAGAATCGGATTAGTCGCGATATCGCGGCGGAAAGTTCGAACCCCTGCCGAAACGATGCGTTTCATATCGCTTTGAATGACCACAGAATTCGAGTTCACCATATTCCACAATGAAGTGAAAAGTTTTGCTCGCGGGAATATGCGCTCAGTTAATTTGATATCATCATTGCTTATCCCTTCGCCACTTGTTGTTTTATCGGTGATCGCTTTTGGAATGCTGCCGACGATAGTAAATCCGAGAATTTCTTCCGGATGATCTTCCCACCGAAAGACCATATCATCGCTGCCGGAAAATTGAGTAAAAAGATGCTCAGTGAGCAAAAGCCTTGCATTAATAAATACCGTGCGGTTTGCCTCCTGTAACTGATTAACAGCAAGCGAAGGATGGCGCTTTTTTATAATAGCAGCAAGTTCGGAGCGAACATGCAGGACGATCTGTGACTCAGGCTGTGTGAAGCTCAATAGACGCTCTATTGCAGAATAGCAGCCGCACAGAAGCTCGGCAAAGGGGCGTGTGTAGGTTAGCGGCTTGAAGCACGGTCCCTGCGCATGCGAGTCCTCAAAGAGGACTATTTGATCTTGTGCCATTAGTGGTATGGAAAAGAAAAGTCCGATCCCTCACCCTGCCCTCTCCCATCTTTTTAATTTATTGATAGGAGAGGGCAGGGTGAGGGATGGACTTCAAATATAACACTTTAACGGACTTACGCTGCCGAAGTAGCCTTTTCTTTGCGGTCGGCGATGGACTTAGCAAACTTCTTCTGGAAGCGCTCAACGCGTCCTGCCGTATCTACAAATTTCTGCTTTCCGGTAAAGAACGGATGGCAGTTATAGCAAATTTCGACACGAAGCATGGTGCCGGGCGTTGTAGAACGGGTCTGAAACTCATTATTACAGCCTGCGCAATGCACATTAACTGTATGGTAATCGGGATGTATTCCTTTTTTCATTGTATTTTTCCTTCTGATTTGACGATTTTTGCCGTCGGGTTTATATATTAGCACGCCATTAACAGTAGAGGTTTACGCACCGTTCCGTGGATTGTTGCGAGGGGGGGGAATCAAGTGAACGTTAAAAGCCGCTTTTGTTGATAAGCTCAAAAATATTTCTTATATTAGATGTGTTATTGATAGGCACCTATGCATATGATTACAACCGAAAAATTATTTTCAATTAAGGAAGCGAGTGATTGGGCATCCCAGCATTTGGGGAAAAATGTCACGCCTTCTAATATTTCTTACCTTATACAGTATGGGCGAATAAAAAAAATTGGAGAGAATGGATCGACCCAGGTTTCACGAGATGAGCTTTCAAGCTACTACAAATCCTATAATGGGAATCGCGAGAATTCTTGGAAAGATCAGCTCGGTAATGATTTGAATTGGGCACTTTCTTTTGATCAGTATAAGGAAGCTGAGACTACAAAACACGTCCATAGGCTCCATCCCTATAAAGGGAAATTCATTCCTCAGCTCGTAGAATACTTTCTGGACGATCATACCGATAATTTCAAGAAAGAAGTATACTTTAAAAAAGGTGATATAGTCCTAGATCCGTTCTCTGGTAGCGGAACGACGATGGTTCAAGCCAGTGAATTGGGTATGAATGCTGTTGGAATTGATGTTTCTGCATTTAATGCATTGATAGGGAATTCTAAAGTTGCAAAATATGACCTTATTGAATTAGCTCAAGAGGTAAGCCGCATAACCAAACAGCTTAAGCAATTCTTAATAAATTCGCGTGAAGTAGAATTTGAAGGAAAATTGCTCGATGAACTTTATAAATTCAACAATAATTATTTTCCTGTACCTGAGTATAAATATAAAGTTCAAAGAGGGGAAATAGATGGAGACGTATTCGGGGAAAAGAAAGCAAAGGAGTTCTTGCCTACGTTCGAAAAACTTGTCAAGGAATATAACATAAAACTTCGTCAAGGTACAATTAATAGCTTTCTTGATAAATGGTATACGCAAAGCGTGAGAGAAGAAATTCAATTGGTATTTGAGGAAATAAAGAAAGTTAAAAGCGCACAAACAAAACAAATTCTCAGTATAATTTTAAGTCGTACGATTCGCTCATGCAGGGCTACATCTCATGCAGACCTCGCAACTTTGGTAGAGCCAGTAACTACTACGTATTTCTGTGCCAAGCATGGGAAAATTTGTAAACCACTTTTTTCAATACTCAAGTGGTGGGAAACATATACCAAGGATACGATCAAAAGACTTGACCAATTCGAGAAATTAAAATCTTCATCTTATCAATATTGTATTACTGGAGATAGTCGTACAATTGATATGGTGGATATGTTGGATAAAAAATATCCTGCATTTGGAAAACTTGTCAAGAAGCAAAAGATAAAAGGGATTTTTTCAAGCCCACCTTATGTAGGACT
>JANYLL010000341.1 GCA_025357895.1 Ignavibacteriota bacterium | reverse complement strand
GAAAATCGTCCATGAATTTGCTGTGCCGGTTGGAAAAAGAGAGTCAAGTCTGCTCATCAATTACCAGGCAAAGGAAGCGAATCTTGTTATTCATCCGCAGAGTGAAAATAATTTCAAAGTACTGGTTGAACAAGACGGGAAGCCGGTACCAAAAGAAGATCGAGGAATTGATTTATCCGAAGAAAATGGAAAAACCGTTATTGAAGTAAAAGAGCCTCGAATGTATAATATCATTAACAATTCAAAATTTCATCGGTATATACTTCGCTTATCCAGCAATTCGCCTTCTTTTGGAGCTTATGCATTTACTTTTACGACGGATTGCCGGGCAGAATAGCATTTCCGAAACGGACGTTGCATGGTAAATGTTGTCCTACCCTTATAATATGATAGATCCAACTTTACTCGCAAAATATGAACCCGTGATCGGGCTGGAAGTCCATGCGCAAATGCTGACGAAGTCGAAAGCATTCTGTATGTGCTCGACTGAGTTTGGTGCTCCGCCGAATTCGCGGACGTGCCCGATTTGTCTTGCTCATCCTGGCACATTGCCGATGCTCAATGAAAACCTCGTTCGTTTTATTACAAAGATGGGTCTTGCGACCAATTGCAAAATTCGTGAACGTTCGATCTTTGCTCGGAAAAATTATTTTTATCCCGATCTTCCCAAAGGCTATCAGATATCACAATATGAAACCCCAATCTGCCATGGCGGTTGGATCGAAGCCGAGCTGCCGGACGGAGCACTAAAGCGCATCGGCATAACCCGTATTCACATGGAAGAGGATTCCGGGAAATCAATCCATGATTTCGGTGTGGATACGCTTGTTGATCTTAACCGAGCAGGAGTGCCGCTTATTGAGATCGTCAGTGAACCTGATATGCGCTCAAGTGAAGAGGGATATGCCTATTTAACAGCGATCAAATCCATCGTTACCTATCTCGGTATTTGTGATGGAAATATGGAAGAAGGCTCGCTCCGGTGTGATGCGAATGTTTCCGTTCGAATAAAAGGTGCTGAAAAATTCGGACAAAAAACAGAAGTAAAAAATCTCAATTCTTTCAGAAATGTAAAGCTTGCAATTGAAGCAGAGATCGAACGGCAAATCGGCATTCTTGAAGAAGGCGGGAAGGTATTACATCAATCAATGCTCTTCGATGCAAACAAAGGTGTAACAAGGCCGATGCGTACAAAAGAAGAAGCCCATGATTACCGTTATTTTCCCGAACCTGATCTTCTGCCTGTTACGATCACGAATGAATATTTGGATGAAGTTCGGAATGAAATACCTGAAATGCAAAGAGCTCGCAGAGACAGATTTATCGCCCATTTTGGTTTGCCGAAATATGACGCTGATGTTTTAACTGTCGAAAAAGAAATTGCAGATTTTTTTGAGGATGCAGTAGCAGGGTTGCGAAATAGTCCGAAAGATCTGATTAAAAATATTTCTAATTATTTGATGGGCGATGTAATGCGGCTTATCTCTGAAGCTAAAGTTAGCATTACGAAGCTTGGATTACTTCCATTACACCTTGCAGATCTCGTATCGCTTGTGGGTGATAAAACAATTTCGAATAAAATCGCTAAAGATCTTTTGCCTGAATTGCTTAGCTCGAAAAAATCTCCGAGTGAGATCGTGGCTGAGCGTGGAATGGCTCAGGTATCTGATGATAGTGCTCTTCGCGAAGCAGTAAAAAATATTTTGGCAAATAATACGGATAACATCGCAAAATATAAATCTGGTAAAACGAATCTTTTCGGATTCTTTGTTGGGCAGACAATGAAAGCAATGGGAGGAAAGGCGAATCCTACACTGTTGAATGAAGTTGTGAAAGAAGAATTGGAAAAATTATGAAAAGAAAATTTATTTGCGGGAATTGGAAAATGAACGGAACGCTTGAAGAGACAAGTGCTCTCCTTGGCGGTTTAGTTGGGCTTTGGGATGATTCATTTAAGAACGTTGAAATTGCTGTCTGCCCGCCATTTACATCAATTGGCTTAGCGATCGATAAATTAAGCGGAAGGGGTGTACAAATTTCTGTCGGTGCGCAGAATTGCCATTCGGAAACCAAAGGTGCATTCACAGGAGAATTATCAGCGCGGATGCTTGCTGAAGCGGGCTGCACGTATGTTATTCTCGGTCATTCGGAGCGTCGTACCATTTTTAATGAGTCGAATGAGTTTATTAATAAGAAGATTAAAGCTGCATTAAGCGTTGGATTAAAACCGATTCTTTGTGTGGGAGAAACGCATGAAGAACGTGAGTTGGCTCAAACCTTCGAAGTTTTGATGCATCAACTCACAGAGGGTTTGCGCGGAGTTGATGCTTCGCAGATCAAAATGATCACCATTGCCTATGAACCTGTTTGGGCAATTGGAACAGGCAGAACTGCGACGACTGAGATTGCACAAGATTCACATTCCTATATACGCTCAGAACTCACAACGCTTTATAATGAAACTATTGCTTCCGGAATTCCTATTCTTTACGGAGGCAGTATGAATGCTACGAACGCATCTGATCTTTTAGCCATGCAAGATATTGATGGTGGACTGATTGGCGGCGCATCCCTTGATGCAAAGGCATTCACGGTTATCATTGATGCCGCTTCAAAAATTAACTTACTTTTCTAATCCTATTGAATCGCTTTCAGGAACGACTTCAGACACTTCAGACTAAACCCCTCGTTACAGATGGGTCAATGGAAGTTGTACTCGCGCAACTCGGATACCATGACCATCCGATCGAGCATTATAATCTTACTCAATCAGTTGCCGTCGAACATACGCATCATGAATTTGCCGATGCAGGTGCAGAGTTATTGCAAACAAACACAGAGCATGCAAGTCCGCTTGCCTTGGAGCGTTTCGGATTACGCTCCAAAGCCTATGAGATCAATCGTAAAGGTGTATGGCTGGCTCGATCGGTAGCGGGTGAAAGAAATCTATTTGTTGCAGCGGCAGTCGGTCCGGTCGGTAAATATCTTTCGCCGCTTGGTCCATCGAAACCGGAAGCAGTGCTGAAATCTTTCGAAGAGCAGATCGGTGCGCTTTGTGATGGCGGGCCCGATGTTCTGATCTTAAAAAGTTTTATCGAACTTGCTGAACTTGAACTTGCTATTAAAGCTGCAAAAAAAATTGCCCCGCATCTTCCTATAATAGCGCAAAAAACTTTTCCTGAGGATGGGGCTTTGCTTGCAACAAATTATGCGCGAAAGATCGCCGAGCGGTTACGAGAACTCGGAGTTGATGTCATCGGTACAAATGGCACTGTCGGTCCTCAGCGAATGATCTCAATCGTGAAAGCTTTTGCCTTGCCGGATCTGCCACTCAGCGCGCAACCTGATATAGGCATTCCTACACTTGTTGATGGCAGAGCGTATTATAATGCAACGCCTGAATATGTTGGTGCAAGCGCGAAGCGACTTGTGGAAGCAGGTGTTGGAATTATCGGTGCATCCGGTGGGGCAACAATTGAGCATGTTAAGATGATCGCAGAATCCGTAAGAGGAATGCATGTTGGTGAGATCAAGCCCGAACTCATTAAGGTGAAACAGGAAAAAATAAGTAGCTCTCAGAAGGAAGAGCATTTTTCTCATTTTAAAAAGAATCTTGGTAATAAATTCCTTGCGACCGTGGAACTTGATATTCCTCGCGGATTGGATATGTCAAGTGTCACCGAAGGTGCATCATTCTTAGCCAAGCATGGGATCGATGCGGTGAATATATCTGATGGTGCTCGTGCCAGACTCCGAATTAGTTCACTTACACTTGCAAAGATCGTTCAGGATACCTGCGGAATAGAGGTTGTCGCGCATCTTGCCTGCCGTGACCGAAATATGGTGGGCTTGCAATCTGAGTTGCTGGGTGCCGAACTTATGGGAGTGCGGAATATTCTTGCAGTCACGGGTGACCCTGCTCAGATTGGTGATTATCCTTATGCAACAAGCGTCTATGATATTGATGCGATCGGATTAATTCGCGCACTTAACTCCATGAATAAAGGACTCGATCTCATGGGTAATCCTATTACAGGAAGTGAAGCTCGTGCAACCCATTTTCTTATTGCTTGCGGAGCGAATCCAGTTGCAGATGATATGGAAAGAGAAATTCGGCGCATGGAGCAAAAAATAGCTGAGGGTTGTGAAGTGATCTTTACTCAGCCAATATTTGAAATACCGGTTCTCGAACGATGGGTCGAATTATTAAAACCTTTCAGAAAAAATTCAAAAATGATGCTGGGTATTTTGCCTCTGCGCAGTTCGCGTCACGCGGAATTCCTGCATTATGAGGTTCCGGGCATGAATATCCCTCAATGGATCCATGATCGGATTGCGAGGAAAAATACAACGGAAGAACAGAGTATCGAAGGAATTGATATTTGCGTCGAGTTTTTGCGTGAAGCCCGCTCGCTCGTTGATGGAGTATATATGATGCCGCCATTCAAGAAATATCAAATGGCAGTTGATATTATGGAGAGATTGGGATAACTATGGAATATCCTCGGATTGGTATTATTCTCGTCCATCTGAATTCATATAGTGATACGTCGCTTTGCCTCGAGTCTCTAAGTAAGATGTCATACCCCAATGCCGAAGTAATTGTCGTTGATAACGGTTCGATCGATCATACCGGAGAACGACTTAAGAAGGAATTTCCCGGAGTTACCCATATTCGATCCGATGAAAATCTCGGATTTTCGGGAGGGAATAATATCGGTATAGAGTACGGTATGAGCAAAGGTTGTGTGCACATTCTTCTTTTGAATAATGATACGATAGTAACGCCATCATTTCTCGAACCTCTGGTCGAACGATTACTCGCTGAAAACAGCGTTGCTGCTGTTAGTGGAAAAATTTATTATTATCCCGAATCAATTCGTGGTAAGAATAATATTATTTGGTATGCCGGAGTTTTTCAAAAATGGCATTCAGGCTACCACCATATTGGAGTTCAAGAAGAAGATAAGGGACAATTCGAGACAGCGATGAAAGTGATCTATGCTTCAGGTTGTCTGATGCTGATGAATGGAGAAGTTATAAAACTGATTGGAGGACTTGCTGAAGAATATTTTATTTATTGGGAAGAATCAGATTGGTGCCTGCGCGCTAAGGCGCAAGGATATGATTGCTGGTATGAACCGAAAAGTGTGATAGATCATAATTTCCGGAGTGCACCTTTTGGCAGGGGCGAGACACCATTCTATATGTATATGCAAATGCGGAATTCATTTATTTTTGCCCGCCGGCATTTTCATGGATGGTTGAAAGTGCGACATCATCTGTTCTACCCATTGTATATAACATACTATTTTTCAACATTGCTGTGGTTTCGTAATTTCCGCGGCGCAAAAGCAATTTTCTACGGTATTATCGATTACTTAAAAGGGTATTCAGGTAAGAGAGGATTAAAAGAAAGAGGATACATAAAGAATTAAATTATGCCAACATCACTTGTTACCGGCGCTGCAGGATTTATCGGATCGCATATTGTTGATTCACTCATTGCCCAAGGTCATCATGTTGTAGCACTTGACGATCTTTCCGGCGGTTTCGTCGATAACGTGAATCCACAAGCGATCTTCATCGAAGCAAGTTGCACCGACCACGTTAAGCTTGCCCGGTTGTTTAATGAGTATAAATTTGATTATGTTTTTCATCTTGCGGCTTACGCAGCGGAAGGACTTTCGCATTTTATCAAACGGTTTAATTATACCAATAACGTAATTGGCTCCGTGAACCTCATAAATGAAGCAGTCAAGCATGATGTCAAGCGATTTATCTTTACCAGTTCTATTGCCGTTTACGGAAGAAACCAGTTGCCAATGCGCGAAGAGCTTGTTCCTCAACCTGAAGATTCTTATGGTATAGCAAAGTATGCCGTTGAGATGGAGCTAAAGGCTTCTCATGAAATGTTTGGCTTGGATTATGTCATATTCCGCCCTCATAATGTGTATGGTGAACGACAGAATACCGGGGATAAGTACCGCAATGTGATTGGAATTTTCATGAATCAAATTCTTGCCCGTGAACCCTTAACTCTTTTCGGTGATGGCGAGCAGAAGAGGGCGTTCAGTTACATAGCCGATGTTGCTCCAATAATTGCCAAAAGTGCAACACTGGATACCGCTAAGAATGAGGTGTTCAATGTCGGAGCAGATACGGTTTATACGGTAAATCAGCTTGCTTATGCAGTAATGGAAGCTATGGGAAGTAAAGCTCCTCTCAAATACTTACCTGCCCGCAATGAAGTTGTTAACGCCTGGAGCGATCATCTAAAAGTGCAAAAGATATTTGGTGCACCAAAAGAGGTTGCTTTGGCTGAGGGTTTGAAAAGAATGGGCGACTGGGTGAAATCTGCAGGAGTGAGACTATCCAAACCATTTGAGGGTATCGAGATCGAGAAGAATCTACCGCTGAGTTGGAAAGTACAAGTTGGCAACTAGTCTATCACGTAATATTCCAAACCCTTTCTTCTTCCCGTATTCTTAACCGTAATATGAATGCATTCAAGATAGAAAAAATTAATGCGGTATAGTATAAATGGAATACGAAAGGGACCACAATAAATTCTAAGACAACAATAATATAATTTGGATGTCTGATGAATTTATATAATCCTTTTCGAACGGGGGGCGTACCGGACACTCTGAAAATTTTTGTATTCCAAAACTTTCCGAGAGAGGAGATAACCCAAATCTTCATGCTGATCAAAAAAACAAATATGACAAGGAATAATATATCTATGTTCGGATCAGTTCTCTCATTGTATTCAATAATCAAAGACAGAATAAAAAACGTGTGAAGTAAAACAATAAATGGGTAATGTTTCTGGCCGTATTCAACAGCTCCATTTTGTCGAAGCCATTTTTCATTCTTTCTTGCAACAACTAACTCGGATAGCCGTTGAACGATAAAAAGGGATATGAAAACTGCGAAGTCCATCCCTTCATTTATTTTTCATATCCAATAAGACCATTTCGCTGGAAAAGCCGGGACCCACAGCAAGCATTAATCCATAGCCATCTTCAAAGCCCTCGCGAAGGAATTTTTCAAGTACATATAAGACCGTTCCGCTAGACATATTACCGTAGGCGTTCATTGTCTCTCGCGTGTTCTTTATTTGCTCGCGAGATATTCCTAACGATTCTTCGTATGCAATTAATACTTTCTTGCCGCCCGGATGAAAAATAAAATTTTTAATATCACGCAGCAGCAGATTATTCATTTCGAGAAAGGCAAAGATGTCATCTTTTATGTGAGAGTGAATAATGGTGGGAATATCTTTTGAAAAAATAACCTTAAACCCTGTATCTAAAAACTCCCACCCCATAACATCGAGATGATCATAATATAATTTGCTTCTTGAAGTAAGAATCGAGATCATATTCTGCGATGTATAATTATCTCCCTTGACAATGCAAGCGGCTATTCCATCCGAAAATAAACTCGACGCAATAAAATTACTCTTACTAAAGTCGTTCTTCAAAAAGGTCAGGGAGCATAATTCAACAGCAACTATCAGCACGATAGCATCAGGATTCTGTTTCGCAATAACACTTGCTTTTGCGACTGCCGATACTCCGGCAGCACAGCCTAAGCCCCAGATCGGGATCCGATTGATATTAGCATCTAATCGCATCTTGTTAATAATGAGGGCGTCTAAGCTGGGTGTAGCAAGCCCGGAGGATGAAACAAATAAAATATCGGTTATCTTGTCCTTGGTGATATCTGCATCTACTAAAGCCAGTTCAATCGCTTTGATCGAATAGTCAAGTGAAACACGAATGTATTCTTTATTATGATCCTGAAAGCTGTTATTTTGAGAGTAATAACTGAGCGGCTCGCAAAAATTTCTTTCTTTGATCTCTGTGTTGTCAAAGGCATCAATAAGTCTTTCGACAAGAGGGAAATCTGCCGCGAACATATCTTTAACATATTGTTTGACAAATTGCTGATCAAGCTTATAGGGGAAATCGATCTTGGAAGTTGCGGCTACGAAAGGCATTGTCTTATTTGGAGCTAATCGTTTTGGGAAATTCAGCTATAGAATTCTAAGTTGGTAACCATGCCGCAGAGGAAATAATTTACCAATTCTACTCTCCTTGATTTTCATCAAGACCGGCATGATTATCTCCACCCAGGCTATAGTAATTATTTTCTTCGTCTTCCTTTCCGATCGCTTCTTCTTTGTCGTCCAATTCGGAACCAGGTACATCAAGATCGTCGCCTGATAGTGTCGTATCGTAATCTTCCTCATTCCACTTGGACCTCAGCGTTACATCACTGATTTCCGAATTATCATCGGGATTGATATGCGTATCTTTTTTCTCTTTGTTGTATATGTCTTCGCTCGGAGCGTAAAGAGGATAACCAGGAAGATCATCGCTATCGTTCACATTCTTAGTATTCTCGGATAGTATCATTTTATCGATTTGAAAGGTGTGTAAATTATTAACGTAATGTCCGAGATAATGGATTGTTTTATCTACAAACCAATATGTGTCAAAAGCCATAGGGTAGCAACTATGATGTCCCCCATCTTCAGGACAGTTTTTGACTGTAGTTAAGGTGGTTTTGACTGAACTCATGCCGCTTTTTGGTAACATGTGAACGGTGTTTTG
>JANYLL010000335.1 GCA_025357895.1 Ignavibacteriota bacterium | reverse complement strand
TTTCTTTTGTAAGGCGTGCCGGAGATATTTTGCAATTGAAGCATTTACTCGAATCAGAATTGCATCGCACCGATATTCCTGTTATCGCAAAGATCGAAAAGCCGGAAGCCGTCGATCATATCGAAACGATCCTCGATGTTGCTGATATGATCATGGTTGCCAGAGGCGATCTCGGAGTCGAGATGCCTCTTGAGCAAGTGCCGCCCGTGCAGAAACGTATTATCGATATGGCGAATGCGCGAGGCATTCCCGTCATCACGGCAACGCAGATGCTCGAATCGATGATCACACATCCACGCCCGACGCGCGCCGAAGCATCGGATGTTGCCAATGCCGTCTTCGACGGATCGGATTGCATCATGCTTTCTGCCGAAACAAGCGTCGGACTTTTCCCCGTCGAAGCAGTCCGCACCATGAGCGAGATCGCTTTACAGGCAGAAAAAAGCGGATACGTCCGCACGGAATCGAGTTTTGATTATCCGAAAGTTGAAGTAGATCATGAAGGCGATTCGGTTGCGCGCGCAGCATGTGTGCTTGCCGAAGAAGTCGGTGCGCATGCAATTATCTGCGCAACGGTTTCCGGCAAAAGCGCTCGCTACGTAGCGAAGTACCGTTTTTCAAAAACGGTGATCGGTGTAACGACTGAAGAACGATCTCTGCGCAAAATGGCATTTTATCACGGTGTCATCCCAGTGAAACTTGAAGTGGTCACGAATTTCGACGATACCCTTAGCGAGATGATCCAAACTGTTCAGAAGAAAGGTCTCATCCCCGATAAAGGCTTCGTCGTGTTGACGGCAGGACATCCGATATTTCAGGTATCGAATACGAATATCGTCAAGGTACATTTGCTTGGATAATGATAGATCATGAATGTCGAAGTCTCCCCACGTCAAGAATATAAATTCTCTCGGGCGATCATCATCCTCTTTCTTTTGGGAATGGTCTGGAGAATTTTCTACCATGTGTTTTTTTCCTCCGATGGCTATCTTGATTTTTTGACCGATGATTTTTTTTATTACCTCCTGCCTGCAAAAAATTTTGTTACGCATGGCATTTCCTCCTTCGATGGCATCACAGTAACCAATGGCTACCATCCGCTATGGATGCTTTGCCTGAGCTTTCTTTATTGGATAACTATCGGCAATGAACAGGTTTTTTTTGCTGCGCTCTCCATTATCTGTGCATTCTCTTCTTATCTTACATTCACATTTCTTTGGCAGCTCAAAGAGAATATTTTTCCTGCAGGAAGACTTGTATCGCTGGCAGTATTGATCCTCGTCGTCGCAGCATCAGCATTGATCTTTGTCGGCATGGAAATTACGCTGACGATACCGCTTTATGCGTATCTGCTGCTCCGAATTTCGCGGCTTGATTTTTATAAACCTCTGCATACGAGAAATATTCTTTGGCTCGGATTTTTTTCATCATTACTTATTCTCTCCAGGCTTGATACCGGTCTTTTAATTCTATTGATACTGATCCTGCTGCCGATCTTCTATAACCAGGTGAAAAAAGATCTCGTACAGTTTTATGTATACTTTTGTCTCGGCGGATTTTTAGTGCCGCTGTATTTCTTATTTAATTATTTTTGGTTCGGACATTTCATGACCGTCTCATCGGTATCGAAAATATTGAAGCTCGGTCATGCAATAAATTTTTCTGCATTTATTTTCCTTGCTTTCAACCGCGACGGGCTTGGCGGCATGCTTCTGATCCCACTTGGTTTGACGATGCTTTATATAACACGAAAGAAAATTTCAACATCAGCGAGATTCATTTGCTTTATTGTGCTTTCTTACCCTGTTTTGTACTATCTTGCTGTTCTCTATGGAAGCGATTGGGCATTGAACCGATGGTATTTTTATCCGCTTCCTTTTTGCTTTTTTATTGCTTCCGGGCTCTTCTCGAATATCCATATCCCGCGGCTGCGTGAGCCTCACGGTTTACTGCTTTACCGGATTGGATTTATTGTAATTGCGATTTGCATATTGGTATTTACCGTGTCGTTTGTGCTCCGTGACACTGTGTATTTCAAAGTCGGGACAAATTCTATTTATGCAAATGCAAAAAGATTGCTACCCTTTGTGCAGATGCATCCCGGAATTTATGCCATGGGTGATCAGGCAGGACTTACGGCATATATATTGAAGGTACCACTCATCCAACTGGAAGGACTTGCCGCCGATTTCACGATGAATGAGCACATAAAAAATCAAGATAACTTAATGCGCGTCTTGCAGGAATATCACATAAATTATCTTATCGAAACTTCCGATAACACCGGACTCGAGAAAAAAAATAATTGCTACCTCATCGAAGAGCCTCATTCAGGCCAAGCTGGCGCCTTATCCAAAAAAATGAATGGCGCTATTTGCAGTGAACCCGTCTATCAACAAACCTCCTTAAATCAATATGGCTACGAATTACAAACATATATTTTTGATATGAAGAAAAATTAACGGAGACTGAATAAATACTTCCAAAATACTTTGTCACTTTGGAACGCCTTTTGCGTAAGATATGGTTATGAACGCAATGAAAAAAAGATCAGTATCTAATATTGCATATATTCTCCTCTTTCTCTCCCTCGCTGTCGGTAAAAGTTCTGCTCAATGGATACTCCAAGGCGGATTGATTGACGAGCAGATTCACCGTGGGATCGAGTTGACGTATAATATGGATTATGCGCATGCCGATCTTGTTTTTGATTCAGTGATCAGAGAATCGCCCTCGCATCCATCGGGCTATTTTTATAAGGCAATGGTCAATTTCTGGCGCGCTGTTACCAATACGGATAACACCGGATATGATGAAGCGTATCGCAAACAGCTCGATCTCTGCATCCAACGCTGTGATATACTTCTTGATGTCAATGATATGGATCTTGCCGGATTATTTTATAAAGGCGCGGCTCTTGGAATGCGGGCAAGAATTTTTGCCATTCGCCCGAACTGGCGGGATGCCGTTGGTTTGCTTTTAGGCGATGCTAAAGAAGGCGTCAAATATTTAAATAAACTTGAAGACAAACTACCCGGCAATGGTGATATTGTTTTCGGAAGAGGGTTATATAATTATTATGTCGAAGCAGTAAAGGAAGATAATCCCGGACTCGCACCGGTGATCGGATTTTTCGCCTCAGGCAATAAAAGAGTAGGTCTTGAAATGCTTGATTATGCTGCGAAGAATTCAACATATTCGAAAACC
>JANYLL010000331.1 GCA_025357895.1 Ignavibacteriota bacterium | reverse complement strand
GGCGTGGCCTTGGCGAAGCGCCGAACATAGCTGTCCACGTCCCACGTCGTGGGCTCATGCTTGCTGCGCGGCCACGGCGGGCTACTCGCACCACGTGCAGCACGGGCCGCAACCGAGGGGACCTTGCTCGCCACGGACCGGACGCTCGTCACCTTGGCCGTGGGCGTATCGCGCCGACTTGCCGCTTTCGCGCTTCCACGAGCCATGACCGCCCCGGTTCGTCCATAATGAGTCTATAATTTGTCTCATTATGAATTTAGGGGTCCAATCCGGATTCTTCGCCCAGACTAATCCTGCAACTCCGGCAGTAAGCGGACAGGAAAAAGATGTACCGCTATTATAATCATAAGCGCTATTGCCGGGAAAAGTGGTCGAGAAGATATTTGTGCCGGGGGCATAGACTGAAACTGACTTTCCAAAATTTGTAAAAATAGCAGGCTTATCGTTTGCATCACTTGCTCCGACCGAAAGGACATTTTTTAAATAAGCCGGTAGGGAATGATTTGAATCTGAGTCTATATTAAAACTATCATTCCCTGCTGAAGCAACGACAAGCGACCCTTGATCTATGGCTGCATCAATGATGGTTTGATAGAAAGCGATATATGAGGGATCACGCACAATTGAACGCCATGAGCAATTCAGAACCTTCGCGCCGTGAGTCGAGGCATATTGAATCCCTTCATACCCTGCTAAGAGAATTCCGGCATCATTGGCGATCTTCACAATCATGATCTTGCAATTGAATCCTGAGCCCGCTCCGCCCTTTCCATTGTCGGGAATTGCTCCGAAACAGCCGGAAGTAAATGTACCATGATTGAGATTCGGCCCTGGCATCGGATCGAAATCGATAGGGGTGACACTTGGCTTTGACCCCGATCCCATTAAATCAACACCGATATGGCCGTCAACATGAAATATATTCGCAGCAAGATCTTCGTGATTGTAATTCACCCCTTCATCAAGATCAGCAATGATAATGTTCGAATTTCCTTTCGAAATTCCCCATGCATCTAAAATATGCATGTGCGAATTATCTAAAGCATATTGGAACTGAACCTGCGGATCGTTAGGAGTATAACATTTTTGAGAAATGTAACGAGGACTTACACCTTCAACACACTCTAACTTCAAAAAATCATGCCCTATGACTCGTGGCGAACGACCTTCATCCGAAAAATTTATCACATACATTCTATCGATACCATGTCTGCATGAAATGACATTATTTCTTGCATCAGGATCGAAAGGATAAATGTCGAACACGCCGACATTCGCAAAAAGATGATCAAGTTCGGCATCACCTGTATGTGTTGGACTAAGATTTGCAAAGTCGATTCCGTGCTTCGCTTTTAATTGAATATAAAGCACTCCGGAAACAACATCTGTTTGCTTCCGAGCATCGACTGAAAGCGGCGTTTGAGCGCGAGCGGCAAAATTTTCTCCGCTGATAGAAGCGACCGTCAAAAATAGTATGAGCAGAATTTTTTTCATTATAATAGTTTCCATGCGATAGCGGCAAACACAAGAACGACGCCGACAAGCGTCCAGGTTAAATAAGTCTGAATCTTTCCTGTCTGAACGGATCTGAATCCAAGACCAATGAGTTGTGTAATACCGGCAGTTAAATTTACAATTCCGTCAACAACATATTTATCGATCCATCCGCCGATCTTTGAGACAAGCACTGTTGATCTGCCTACACCATTGACAATTCCGTCAATGATATTCGTATCAAACCAAGAGCACATCCTTGCAAAGAGCATAAACGATCCAACAAATGCGAATTCATAAAGCTCGTCAAAATACCATTTATTCAAACTAAATCTATAAAGTGGTGCGAAGGTCTTGGCAACCTTATCAGGCACTGCTGTATTTTTTAGATACATAAACCATGCAAGGGCAATTCCTGTGATCGCACAAAGAATAGAAATGATCATTCCCGTTCCGGCGACCTCATGTGTTTTATGTTCTAAGATTTCCTGATGCTGCATCGGTTCTGCATGATGTGCGCTTTCTGTCATTGCAACAGGATTTTCTTTCTGTTCAGTTGAAACTGCAGAATGAGTAAAATGTGCTTCAGTTGAAACAGGTACGATCTGCGCAGGAGTCTGCGCCCAGCTTTTCATAAACCATCCATTTGCCGGATCGATAGGATTCGCACCATACCATATCCAGAATGAAAGACCAGCAAGAATGATTAAGGGAATCACCATTGCTTTTGGAGATTCATGGATATGCTCGTAAATTGCCTCGTTCTTTGGCTTTCCAAAAAATGTCATAAAGACGAGACGCCACATATAAAATGCCGTCATCATTGCTACTCCAAAACCTACCCATGGAAGTACCGTTGCAATGCCGCTTTGCAATTGACTGTATGCCGTTGCTCCTGCTAAGACCTCATCTTTTGACATGAAGCCGCTCATTAATGGTATGCCGCTAATGGCAAGGGTAGCAATGATAAATGTATATCCCGTTATCGGCATTTTTTTCAAAAGACCGCCCATATTACGCATATCCTGAGGATCGGTATGGTGATCATGCAAATGATGCAGGGAATGATGCATGGCATGAATCACCGAACCTGAGCCTAAGAATAAACAGGCTTTGAACATTGCATGAGTTGTCAGATGGAAGAAGCCGGCGCTGAACGCTCCGACTCCAAGTGCCATGATCATATACCCAAGTTGGGAAACCGTTGAGTATGCCAGGACTTTTTTAATATCATTTTGAGTCAGAGCCGTAGTAGCAGCAATGAAACTAGTAAGTCCTCCGACCATTGCAATCACAAGCATCGCATCGCCGGTAAGCATTGGGAAAATACGGCAGACAAGATATACTCCCGCAGCAACCATCGTTGCAGCATGGATAAGCGCCGATACCGGCGTCGGACCTTCCATAGCATCAGGCAACCAGACGTGCAATGGAAATTGCGCGCTCTTACCGACTGCTCCGCAAAAGATCAATACACCCGCGGCCGTTAATGTTGCTTCAGGACTCATTCCTAATAGACTAAAATTCTGCGGAAGTCCATGCTGAATGGCAGCAAAAATATCGGAAAAATTAAATGTATGGAATGTTCCGAAAATGAGCATTAGCCCAGTCCACATTCCGACGTCTCCTACTCGATTGACAATAAATGCTTTTTTTGATGCAAGCTGCGGACCCGGTTTTTCGTACCAATGAGAAATGAGTGCGTAACTCGAAAAACCTACAAGCTCCCAGAAAATATAGAGTGCAAAAAGATTATTTCCGATCACGATGCCAAGCATCGAGAAAGTAAATATTCCGAG
>JANYLL010000326.1 GCA_025357895.1 Ignavibacteriota bacterium | reverse complement strand
TTGAGATCATCGATGCTGAATTGATTTTTAAAGATATTGAGACGGTCGAAAAAAAGATCGATGGTGCTGCCCGAAAAGCAAAAACAGGTGATACGAAAGCAAAAGCTGAAGCCGATCTCTATACAAGAGTAAATGCTCATCTCGGCGAAGGAAAACTTGCCCGAATTTTTCCTGTTGCAAATGATGACGAAACAATGTGGATGCGAGATATGCATTTGCTGACTCGTAAACCGATTCTTTACATTGCGAATACAGATGAAAAAGGATTACAAACCGGCAATGCCTATATAGAAAAAGTAAGAGCAATTGCCGCGAAAGAAGATGCGCGTGTCGTTCCGATCTGCGCGAAGATCGAGATGGAAATTGCAGAACTTCCCGAAGCTGATCGTTCTGCGTTTCTTGAAGAACTTGGAATGAAGGAAGCGGGATTAGATTCAGTCGTAAAAGCCGCTTATGATCTTCTTGGCTTGCAAACATATTTCACTGCAGGCAAACAGGAAGTCCGTGCCTGGACGGTTCGCAAGGGAGCAAAAGCACCTGAAGCTGCCGGAGTTATTCATACCGATTTTGAAAAAGGATTCATTCGCGCCGAAGTGATGAAATATGAAGACATAGTCCGCTTAAAAACCGAAGCTGCAGTGAAAGAAGCAGGTCTGCTTCGCAGTGAGGGAAGAGATTATACCGTTCAAGACGGTGATGTCATGCATTTTAGATTTAATGTGTAATTTTTGATGAAAGTTGGCTCTCACCATGAATTCAATATAAAACGTTACAGAACCATATCAGCGTTATTTTTGTCTTTCACTGGACAGCACGGGATATTAACGTAAACAAAAAAAAGGTTTATGTTAATATCCTTTTTTGATTATAGAACCTCATTACGCCATATATATAACATTTATTTGGATAGTCTTCAGAAAAAAATGAATGATGCAGAGAAAGAATTCCGAAGTAATTTATTAGAAAAATTTCCTGATCTAAGAGAAACCCAACTCGAATTACTTGTAATTCTTCGCGAGGTCAGAAAGGAATGGAAAGCTGCAAGAATACTTGGTATTTCAGAGCGTACAATCGAAAGCCGCTGTTATCATATAAGAAAGAAAATGAAGCTTAGCACAAAAGAAGACCTCGTAGCACTGCTTGATACATTTTAATACTATGTTATGCCTAAGTAAGTAGAATCGCAGTAATGGATTTCCTCATTACGTATTTATTTTTGCATTACGACGCACACGTAATGCCCCCACCATTATTGAACGTCGTTTTAATTAACCTTATCAAAAATATGTACAACTATACGAAGATACTCGGAGCACTAATCATGCTCGTAGGGTTGTTCTTTGGTAGTCTGAATGCGCAGGTCACCGGCTCTGCCGATGTACCACGCATACTAAACTATCAAGGACAGATAACAACAATCAATGGCATAGCCATGAATGGCACTCATTATATCACTGCAACGCTCTATACCGATCATATCGGAAAGAACTCTGTATGGCGGGGTAGTTATAATGTTGCAATAAAGAATGGGGTCTTCACACTCATGCTTGGCGCGGGAGCATCAAAACTTCCTGAAAATATTGCGATGAACCGACCCATATGGGTAGGTATCAGCGTTGATGGAAGCGATGAGATGAGTCCACTTACGGAGTTATCTGCAGTTCCTTATGCACTGAATATTCCAGATAAATCGGTCACGCAGGCGAAACTCTCACCGGATGTGCAATCTGCAATATTTGGGTCGGGAAGGACTCCTACAACTCAGAATGCTAATAGTGCAGTTTATTGGTCAGAGACTGGTAATAATTCCACCACTGCTGGCACTAACTATGTAGGAACTTCGGATAATGTCGCTTTGGAAGTTCATGTCTATGATGGTGATGCCGCCAACAAAGGAAGTAAGCGTGTGTTGAGGTGGGATCCAAATGGTACTAGTGCAAACATTACTGGTGGCTATCAGGGAAATAGCATTAACGCAAGTGCACTCGGTTCGGTAATCTCTGGTGGTGGTAACTCCGGAAATATCAATCAAATCGGGAGTTCTAATTATTGCGGTATTTCTTCTGGGAACAATAATATTATAAATAACTCTTGTTCTTATGGGGCAATAGGCGGGGGGAATATGATGTCCCCCATCTTCAGGACAGTTTTTGACTGTAGTTAAGGTGGTTTTGACTGAACTCATGCCGCTTTTTGGTAACATGTGAACGGTGTTTTGTATCCGAGTGATTGATGTAACCGTTCTCGGTTGTAGAAGTCAAT
>JANYLL010000309.1 GCA_025357895.1 Ignavibacteriota bacterium | reverse complement strand
AAAAAATCTGCGGATATTATGGAATGGCACAACCTTCATCGAATCATTTAAAAAATTCAGCAGTCGGAGAGTTGAATCCGAAAACGATTGCAAAAAAAAATTACCGCATGACGAATCTCTGAATTCTACATGAGCATAATTGACCGGACGACATGCATCACAGCTTGATAGAAGCAGTGTGAGAAGAAAAGAATATGCGATGCGTTTCATTTTATTTTTTGGAGTTCAGGTGGTTCTTGATCGGGATAACGTGAAAAATCTCGCAGAGCATCGCGATCATGGGCTTTGGAAGTATCGAAAGCGCCCTCGTCGGTTGAAATAATATATCCAGTTGCCATTCCGATGACAATAGCAGGAAGTGATATGAACGCTACACCGAAACCAAAACCTTCTCCTGATCCAATATCAGGGTGTGCGGCAACAAGATATATTATTGCTGCAACGAGGACAGCGCCCCATCCGGCAGCGCCACCAAGCAATGTACCGGTGGCTTTTCCACCGACATCATGGATGACATGATTGATCCTGGAAAATGGAATAATAAAAGGTTGACCCGGAGAATCATATGCGCCAGGCTCTACCACAAGAGCACTCTCGCGAACTGAAAGAAGATTGTACTCATGCGGAATCGTATCGCGAAATTGAATAAGTATGCGGCTCCCCTTTAGTTCAGAGCGTGAACTACAGCCGGTAAGCAGAGCCACAAGAAAAATAAAATATCCTATGCGTTTCATTTTCTGATGCTTGGAAAAGATAAAGAAAGTATTCACAATAATCAATTCACTATGACTAATAGACACGAAAACCTCGAAAATAGATACAAAAATATACCGGGAAAAATTATTGCCCTGAAAATCGGCGATTTTTCCCTTGCTTCGGATTCCGAGCATGAATTACATGATGCTGATCTTGCAATTCTGAAAAGCGAGAAACAGCAGACAGAGTTTGCACCCGGATCACGATTGCGGTGGCTGAAGGCTGCAACTTCCGATGCTGATCGCTCCGGTGATGAGATGGTGATAGGTGGATGCATCACCGATAATTTTTTGCGCAATCCGCAATTTCTTTGGATGCACGGACAGACAGATGAGTCCGTGCACTCGATAGGAAAAATTATTAAGCTCGTAAAAACTCCGACAGCGCTTTACGCTCTTACCGAATACGCAGCGGAAGGAGTTTCTGAACTCTCCGATAAAATTTTCGAAATGGATTCTGCCGGATATCTTCCAGCAAATTCCATCGGCTTCAATCCCATCGAATACGAACCCAATGATCTTGGCGGTTTATGATTTACAAAATGGGAATTGATAGAAATTCCCAAAGTAGAATTGCCCTGTAATCCTTATGCGATTGATGATGGCGCGCCGGTGACAAGAGGGCTTTCGGTGAGGGAGGCGGCGGAATTAATTTGACACGATGGTAGCCGCAGGCTTTAGCCTGCGGCTACCCGGACTTTTCATTAATAAATTAACAACTATAACCAACTATGATAACAATGAACGAAAACACTGACACACTTACTGCTACTCGCACGGAGATGAAATCCCTTATCGACGAAGCAGTCACCAAGCGCACTAAATCTTTGCCTGATCGCTCGATGCTTAAAGGGATGGATGGCAATACGCCGAAAAATATCGAGCGCGATAAATTCGAAAGACATTCCGTTTCTTCTCGGCGCTTGCAGCAAATGATTATGCCGAGCTTCACACGATTCAATCAAGCTACGATCCGGATTATGTGAAGCTGCTCAATCCTCAGGTCGAAGGAACAAGTTCGGCAGGAGGATATCTTGTGCCGCAGGAATTCTTTGCTGGTGTAATATTACTTCTAAATGAATTCGGCTTCGCGCGAAAATATTGCGCATCGGTGGGAATGCGAACGAATGTGCTGAACGTCTCGACTCTGACAGGCAAGCCTTCGGTTTCATGGACGGATGAGAATACGACTATTCCTTCTTCGAAAGCAACATTCGGAAGATTAACGCTGACAGCAAAAAAACTTGCGGCGATCTATCCGATCTCCAACGAATTGCTTGACGATGCGAACATCGATATTTATAATACGATCGTCCGCATCTTCACCAATGTCTTTGCACAGGAAGAAGATACGCAGGTTTTCCGCGGCGCGGGTTCGCCCTTCACCGGAATTTTGAATACCTCCGGCGTGCTGACAACTTATCTCGGCGACTCATCGACAAGCGGCAAGACGAAATTCACAGATATTAAATTTGATGATCTTATCAATTTAGTACAGTCGCTATCACCTGCGCAGCAGCGCGGAGCATCACTTTTCATCGAGCAGAATTCGCTGACGGATCTCATCAAGCTTAAAGACGGAAACAGCCGCTACTTATGGGACCTGACAAATTCCATTATGCCAAGCATTGCGAATGCGCAAGGCTTGAACGGCGCTGGATTAAGCTTCCGGGGTTATCCGCTTGTCGTGATGCCAAATGGAATATTGAATGCAGCATATGATTCAAGTTCGCATCCATCAACTCCCTTCGCACTTTTTGGCAACTTGAAAACTTCGGGCTGCTGGTTCGGTCAGCATGGCGGAATGGATGTAAGAGTAAGCTTCGATGCAACGGCAGAAGGCGTGAACGCATTCACGAATGACTTGCAAATGCTTCGCATGACTGAACGCATTGCATTCGGTGTCGGTCAGCCGGGATATGTGGGAGTGCTATCAACAAGCGCAAGCTAAACATAGCTGAATCCAGTGGCATGGACTCTCAGTCCGTGTGCGAGGTGGGGCGGACTAAGAGTCCGCCCCACTGGATTAAGGAAGTGAGTCTCTTATAGAGTATGAATTCTTTAATCAATTTTATATCCGGCGAATTCTATCTCTTTCACAGTGAACGTGCCTTTCGCATTTTCTCGGGAAATAAAGAATTGCACTTTCTCGCCTGCTTGTAATTTTAGCGCTGAAGTGTAATCGAGATTCAGATCTTTCGCTCCTAATTGTCTTTGTATCGTTTGCGTTGCAACAACTTTAGCATTATATTTTAGTCCAAGATTGAACGATGCAAAATGCGCTGTTGCGGTATCGTTTGAATGTATTTTCATGACGGTAGAAAATTCATACGCGCCTGATTGCGGAGCGATGAACGTACTTGCTCCGGAATTTATATAATTACTATCTTCATAAATTATTCCGCTGCCTGATTGCGAAGTGATCGTAAAACTTGAGTCAAGCGGAATCGTCAAGGTCGAATCGCCGCCAAGAAGAAATGAAATGCTTTTATCAACATGCCGCAATTCCCATGACTTGCCGTTCCATTGAAGCCTATCGCTGGTCTGCGGAATATCGGATGTCACCGGCTGCGTACGAAATTTTGTGACGATTGGTGCAGGATATTTTCCGCTCAGATCGCCGCCTGCAGCACCGCCGGGATTCGGCGAAAGCTTCAGCAGATTTTTTGGGATCACGGCATTTTCCGTAAGTCCATCGGCAAGCGAAGCGTTCAGCGCATACGGAGCGGAGGTAAATGCTGTGCGTATTAGTTCGGGACCTGCATCAATTGCAACGCCGACAAAATACAATTTACCAAATGTTAATGAATCAGGAAGCGGTGTCTGCCCTCCGAGAAACATCGTATATTTTCCGCCTGAAGTTGTAACGATATCTGCTTCTGTATAAATTAAATTTCCATTTTGCGGTGCATCATATAATGATATTTTTATGACATGATTACCATCGGAAACAGGCAAGCCATTCGGCAGACGGATCAAACCCTGATATGCGATCATGCGCGGCGGCTGCGCCGAAATATTTCCGGTAAGCGCGATCAGGAAAAGAATAAAAATTATTTTTTTCATGGGCGATCTTATTTTAATTTGAATCCGACAAGATCGGCAGAGAGAAGAGAAAAGCCACGATTATTATCTCCGAATACAACATAAAACTTTACACGCTGTCCTGCATTTAATTTTATAAGCGAATAATATTGCAGAGGTATGGTTGTTGGATACGGGTATTCATTCGAAGTGACTAATTGTGAGTAATTTTTGACATCTACTCGCACTTCATCAACAGTAATATAAACATTAACTGGTATATATTCCGGATTAGAATTACTATATAGGGTGGTTTCTATTGCGTTGGTATTCATATCGAATCTATAAACTCCGGTTTCCGGAACATTAAATGAAATGCTGTCGAAATAATTACCTTCGGTAAAATATGTTGAGCCGGAAGAAATATTAAAATTGATCTGGCCATTTGCAAAAGAAGTTGCTCCAACATGAAATGCCACTGGATCAGGTACTTTCCCAGGTCCCCAGGTTCCGCCATTCCAGATAAATACATCACCAGGCTGAGGAAGAACCAGGGAGATCGGCCGGCTTTGCAAACCGACAACTTGCGGATACGGATACGTCCCCCAAAGATCGCCGAGCGCCGGACCCGATGGCGCAGCCGAACCGGTAACAAGTCCTCCGGGAATCACTGCATCAGGCGTCAAGCCGTTTGCAAGTGATGCATGCAAAGCATAAGGCACAGAAGTTAAAGCAGTGCGCGGACTCATCTCTGCACTTCCATCGATTCCGATGCCAAGAAAATATGCGCGGTCGAAAAGCAAAGAATCTGGCAGCGGCTTTTGCGAACCTAAGACCGTCGTGAAAATACCGCTATGAACATTTGTAATTATAGCTTCACTATAGATCGGCGCAACCGCAAGAGGACTATCATAGATAGAAAAACTAAGAATATGCTGACCATCGGATATCGGAGTACCCTGATGTGTGCGCAAGTCGCCCTGATAGCTAATCGTACGCGGGATTTGAGCAAATGAAACTCCCGCATCCGCAAGAAGAAGAAGCAAAAGAAGAAGAATGTTTTTCATAAAATGATTGGATGATTTCTAAGTAAAACGCTTGAGGATGGGGAAAGTTACAAACGAATTTGTCATTCTGAGCGACAGCGAAGAATCCCGCTCGTCGTGGAGTGTCCGTTATTTCCCCGAATATTAATTTTACATTTTAATATAAAACTATGTATACCTACCCATCCCCTGTTTCCCTCAGCGATTTCCAACGGTATCTGAAAGACACCGCAACCGATGTTACTATTCAGGCATTTTATCAATCCCTTCTTGATACGGCAACAGAAAAAATTTATACGTATCTCGATCGTGATTATACACCTGGTGTTATGAAGACCGATATTTTCTTTGGCAATGGTTTGCATGTTCATTGGATGTATAATCCTGCCGGAATACTTCATACCTGGAAATATTACGATGCGCATGGAAATGAAACCGTCGTATCTATTTCGGAACTTGTACTGATGGCGAACGGAACGGTTGCCGTTGCCGCAGAAAAAAGATTCATGCGCGAGTTCGAGCATCGCATCGTTTACGATCAG
>JANYLL010000296.1 GCA_025357895.1 Ignavibacteriota bacterium | reverse complement strand
ATCACCGCTGAGATCGACCACTTTCTTCCCGCTCTTCAAAAGTTGCGGTACAATATGCATGGCATTCTCTGGGGGAAGAGCAATGAAGATGATATCCGAGTTTTCAATTTTGTCATGGGAATACTCTTCATAGCTCTTATCGGTCATATTCCTCATCGAAGGATAGAGAGTATGGACTTTCTCACCTACAGAAGATGAAGCAAAAACTTTATCTACGGTGACATGCGGATGGCGCAGCAAAATCCGCAACGCCATAGAGCCGGAGTAGCCGGATGCGCCCAAAATTGACGCCGTGATTTGCTTTTTTCCATTCTGCATAGGAAGAGTAAACCATTCAATCATGCAAAAAGTTGCATAATTATGCAAAATAGTCAAATAAATTCATCTGCCGATTGCCAGATCATTATCGAAATAATCATCTCTAAGTTTGAACTTGATCAACTGTTGTTTACTCCTAAAACACAAAAAAAAACTGAATGTGACAGACCCTAAAAAAAATATGAACCATAGGAGTTTTAGTCAAGGCAGATTACAATAGAACTATTTTTTTATAGTACGCGGTCTGCGCAATAATAATTTTGAGAAAATATATTCCGCGAGGTAAGTGGAGAAGCTCTTTCGATATGCAAAGCGGCGAATTAGGTTGAAACATTATATCTGTTTCTTTGGCGAACATGTCATATAATAGTATCTGTTTGCATTCTTGGTTCCGAAATACAATAGTTATCGAGCCATCAATATTGTATTGAGTAACGATCGGTTCCAACTTTGATGTCCCATCAACCGAATTTTCTGCCAAGATACCATCGAACAACGTATCCAGTTTACGCACATTACAATATGGAACATATCCTTTATCATGAGCATACGGCACGTACTCGTCAATTAAGGACTTTTTAGTCAAATATTCGATCGAAAGTACAGGTTTATTATTGTCTAAGAATTCTTGAAGATTCGAAAACCGGGATATTTCAGGGTTGTACAAATTGTTCTCTTCTAAAGTACCATGAAAAAATACATCCTCTACTCCGATAGCATCGATTGCGTTGAAAAAGTTTTTCCTTAGATCATTGGTTATATTCTCCTCGTGCAGAATGCTTTCCCCATTCTGAGGGATTATATAGAATGCTCGTGTTCCTAATGTTGCAACTAAGCTGCGTATATTTACTATAAACTGAATCATTAAAGAATCGGCTTTCGGTTCTTCGGGATGCTCGGTCTTCCAATAATAATAAGCATCTATGATGTCACAATATATGCCATCAAAGCCTTGACTATAAATATCTTTTATGTAATCGAAAACAATGTTCTGCCACTCAGGATACCAGAATCGGACTTTGAAATTTCCCGGCCATTGAGGATTCTCAGGGCCAAGCCATACGGGAGGAGTTTGAGACCAGTCCGATTTCCAATAAGAACGATAACTTTCTGCTTCGCCTATGGAAATGTAAGCAAAAGTCTTTTTGCCGCTCTGTCTTATCTTTGCAATATCAGATGAAGAATATTTTGCATCGGCAGATCCATCTGTTGAATAGTCCATGACGATCAGATCAAAGGTTTTATTTTCAGCAATCTTGACAACATCGTTTCGTTGTAATTGATACGCCCAAGCATGAGAAATAATCGGCGGTCTCTGCGCAAAAGCAGTTGAAGTGTTTATCGAGAGGATAAAAATAATTATTCCTGCAGTTTTCATGTAAATAATTAGGTCAAATACCTACTATCCCTACAAATATAACACTTCAAATCAACGCGCGAAAGTTTTATATTGTCTGGGCTTTGGGATGAACTGGTAATCACTTGATATTCACCATAGTTTTGTTAAAATAAAAAACGCTACGATCTATATCGTAACGTTAAATATATTGTTCTTTGATATGTTTTTCTTATTGCTGCCTCACTAGGATTCGAACCTAGAACCTCCTGATCCAGAATCAGATGCCATACCATTAGGCCATGAGGCAATTGTTATCCTTAACGGCAGTACCAAACACTGCTTCCTTTCGGAGCGTTTCATGGAGAAGGTAGATACCGCGAAATGAAGTTTTTTATGATTGCCGTAAAAACAGGGTCAATGCCAAGACCTGAACAGCTTTGAATTGAACCTGTGCTCAAAACTGCATTATTCTTCGGATGTTTCTTTAAGACAATATCGCCACCGCCATTTCCATTCCATTCGGGATTGGTGGCATCGTAATTTTTTCCGGTTTTTTCAGAATCGCAATTCATTCCATGAGCAATGATTTCTATATCAGAAGTTTTTTTTGCCTTATCAGTTTCTGCTCCACAAATTCCAAATTCGTTAATTCCATGCATTCCAAAAAGATCGCCGTTGCAAATTTGAGTCCCTTCGAAAAGCCAGTGCGATGAATCAAGCACCTTATATGGGGCAAAGGTATGCATTCCCGAACCCGAATAATCCTCGCCAAATAAATTTTTCGGGCGCCGAAAATGGTGTTTCCACATTCCACCGTATTTAAATGATCCTTCAAAGAATGTCAGATCTTTCCTGCATTCCATCCTGGAATAATTATCATGCCACCGAATTCTCCAATAGTATTGATTCGCACCGAGCGAGATCATGGAGCGGCCCTTGTTGAGAAAATCTAAAGTGTTATCATACATTTTTTGTGAAATATATTCACAATGATAAACAAGCACCAGGATCTTGCAATGAACGAGCACATCTTTCGATTCCAAATAATAATCCGGAATAATATTAACACTTTCGTATTTCTCGGCAAACCAATTGAAGGCATTTACCTCGACATGAATATCATGATTAAAAAGGAAAGCATTGTTCGGACGCAGCGAAGAAAGATTATAGACGGTCTTTGCCTCGAAGGTGTTTTGATAAAGCGATTTTCCGCCGTATGTATTATAAGCATTCCACGTACTGACCGGTGCAACAAGTATGATATCCGATTTCTTGAGAGAGCCTATAATAAAGATAATAGTATATTCAGCAGCGCCATCCTGAGAAGTAAGAAATGCCTGATAATATCCGGGTCTTATATTTTCATCAAGCCTTATCTCTAATGTTTTTTTCCATCCGCAGCCTTGCTCCGATGAATCCGGATTTCGCACTTGTATACTTTTTGTAAATTCTTGAGACAATACATCATAGAATTTATTGGGTGCAGTCATTTTGCGAAAAAGAAGTGAGTTATGTTCGTATTCGGAGCATAGATAGAACGAGATACTTTCTCCCGGCAGATAGTAATATTTATCACTGTACCCTTCAATGCTTGCCGGATCCATATCCAGAGTATGATCATTCCTTACAAAGGAGACAAATCTGAAATGATAAAAATGGTAAAAGACGAAAGCGGCGCTCAATAAAATAAAAATTGCAAACGAAAATACAATTATTTCGATCGTCGATGAGTTAAGAAGCAAGCTGTCCATAAAATATTTTCGTCGTATAATCAAAGATCACTGATCCATCATCCTTATATTTATCAAATAGTTTTTGAAGCTCTGCAAGCACTAAAAAATATTTGGAGTCCTCACCGGAAGGGATGTAGGATGATGAAAGCACCCTTCCTTCTAATCCTCTATAATCAAAAATCTGGCTATTTGGAAATGATTTGAGCTTATATCCTTTTTTGCTAAACAATTGTTCGATTGAACCGTACACATTTACGTGATTGACTTCTTTGTAATCAGAACCGTAAGTATTCAGAAATTCTTCATACGCAGTAAGAAACGATGATGTATTCGTCTCGCGTTCATTCCAAATCAGAACTACCCAGCCATCTTTTTTTATAATTCGCTTAAATTCTATCGCTGCCTTTGCAGTATCGAACCAATGGAATGCCTGCCCAACAGTAATATGGTCTACGATGTGGTTCGCCAGCGAAGTATCTTCAGCAGATCCTTTTATACTATAAAAATTTGAATAAGAATTCAATAACTTTTCGCCGGCTTCGCGCATTTCTCTATTCGGCTCGATACCATAGACCGTATTTCCATTTTTCAAAAACATCTCGGAAGAAATTCCGGTACCCGAACCAATATCAGCAATAATTGAAGTTGAAGCAAGCCCGATCTCATTTTCGAGAAATCGGATTATTTCTTTAGGATAATTCGGGCGATATTTTACGTAGTTCTCAACTCTATCGGAAAATCGCTCGGTGACTTTCATCGCGATCTACGCCGCTTGTTTTTCTCCGCTGCGAATAAGAAGCGGAGCTGCAATGCCTTCGACTGAATGACGCGTAACAATACACTTCTCTAATTTTTGATCGTCCGGAAGTGTGAACATCAACTCCGTCAGTACACTTTCCATGATCGAACGCAGAGCACGCGCACCGGTACCGCGAAGCACCGCTTTTTCTATTATCGCTTCAAGTGCGTCGCGCTCGAAAATAAGATCGACACCTTCCATCGCAAAGAGCTTGCGGTATTGCTTGACGAGAGCATTCTTTGGCTCGGTCAGGATCTGCATCATTGCCTCATGAGAAAGAGCTTCGAGAGCTGTTAATACGGGCAGACGACCTATTAATTCAGGAATGAAACCAAATTTCAAAAGATCTTCCTGCTCAACAAAATGAAAGACATTACGAAGATGCTCAGAATCTTTATGAGGGAATTGTGCTCCGAAACCTATCGGATTCTTATGCAAGCGTTTCTGAATAATTTTTTCCAATCCTTCAAAAGCTCCGCCTGCAATAAAGAGAATATGTTTTGTATTAATATATACAAGAGGCTGCTCAGGGTGTTTGCGTCCGCCTTTTGGGGGAACACCGGCAACCGTGCCTTCAAGCAATTTTAAAAATCCCTGCTGCACTCCCTCACCTGAAACATCACGCGTGATCGAAGCACTATCACTTTTGCGTGCAAGCTTATCTATCTCATCAACATAGACAATTCCCTTTTCTGCTTTTGCAACATCATAATCCGCAGCTTGCAATAATGCGGAAAGAATAGATTCGACATCATCGCCGACATATCCCGCTTCTGTCAGCGTCGTAGCATCGGCAACAGCAAATGGCACATCCAGAATTCTTGCAAGCGTTCTTGCAAGCAATGTTTTGCCCGTACCTGTCGGACCGAGCATCAGAATATTCGCTTTTTCTATCTCCGTGTCTTCAAAGCCTTCGACCCCTACGATCGTCTCGGATTCAATACGCTTGAAATGATTATAGACTGCCACAGACAAAACTTTCTTTGCCTTTTCTTGACCAATTACATAATCATCAAGCTCTTTTTTAATGGCACGAGGCGTAAAATGCGATAACCCGGCTTTGCGGGCATTTGCTTTTGTTGCATATTGCGGCAAGTGAGCGCGAAGGAGCTCTACATTATTCGCCGAACAAATATCGCAAATAAATGCCGAGCCATAAGGTGCGCTGATAAGCGTGGTTACTTCATTAGCTGAGCGAAGGCAAAATGAACAATGCGGTACCGTCTGAGTGCCGTCCTCGCCATCAAAACCGCCATTCTTTGCTTTCCGGGTTCGGGGTTTCTTTTCTTCCATAATTAATATAACAGTTTTGCGTTCCACGAGGTTGCGGAAGAAAATTACCTATTACAAGTGAGGAATTTCGAATCATAGATTTTGGTTTAATTCCAGTGGATTTATTATTATCCTTATGCAAAAATTCAACCCCAAAATTGACGCATACATTGCTAAAGCCCAGCCGTTTGCAAAACCTATTTTAATTCATATTCGGGAATTAGTCCATAAAGCTTGCCCGGATGTTGAAGAGAAGATGAAATGGAGTTTTCCGCATTTCGATTATAAGGGCGAGATGATGATGTCAATGGCAGCATTCAAAAATCATGCTGTATTCGGTTTTTGGAAAGCGGCACTTATGAAAGACCGAAAGTTATTGGAAATGGCACAAAGCGAAGCGGCAATGGGTCACTCCGGGAAGTTAGTGAGCATAAAAGATTTGCCTTCCGATAAAATTCTGCTGGGTTATATCAAGGAAGCAATGAAGCTTAATGATGAAGGAATAAAACTTCCCTCTCGTGAAAAAAAGTCTGCCAAAGAACTCCCCACACCTGCATATCTTAAAACAGCCTTCAAAAAAAATAAAAAGGCGCAAACTGCATTCGAAAATTTTTCACCCTCGCATCGCAAAGAATACATTATGTGGTTCGAAGAAGCGAAGACCGATGATACGCGGGATAAGCGATTGGCTCAGGGACTTGAATGGATGGCAGAAGGCAAATCGAGGAATTGGAAGTACATGAAAAAATAAATTTCGCCAATAAATCCTGAAAATTAGGGAATATCTCTCATCCTGTATAGCCTACGTGCAACGGCTATCTGCCCGCCATGCCAGGCATCATGACGCACGATCATTCGTGCCTGATCGGAAATCGTACTTCCATTATATATTTTTTCTGTGAATTTATCTACACGTAAATTCGAGATGCATTCGCGCAAATTTCCTCGGCATAGTTTTAGATTCGCTATTCCTTCGGCAAGATTCTTCGCTTCAGGTGGAGAAGGCTCCGGTGGTCTCTCCGGCATTGCAAGAATGAGTTCTTTATACCATTTATAGCAATGTCCGAGATGCACTACATGCCATAGTATCGAACCTGAAGGCGGATGCCCAACTTCACGTTCTTCTTTGGAATAGATCGGATGCTGATACCACGCTTCTTCTTCTGATACATCTTTTACAATGGTTTCTAACGATTCCCATGGATGCGACCATACTGCGTCGAAGGCAGCGAGAAGTTCTTCTTTGTTGTTCGTCATGCAGTTTCCTTCGGATAATGCTTCACTACCCAATTTTTAAACTCCTCATTCGCTTTTGAGAAATCACCATTGGTAAATTCTGTGATCTTTTCATTACCATGAACTACTTTAATATCTGCTTGCAGATTCGGTGTAGCGCCATCAGTTGAATTTGTATGTGCATGTTCGACCAATCGTTTTTCTTCAGCAATTGCTTGTTCGACGGTTCTATTTGCTTCTGCAATAAGGGCATCCCCTGTCAGAGGCTTACCTGTTAAGTGTTTGACGAGATCAAAGAATCTTTCGGAGTTGCCGAATTTCCAATAGCCGTTTTCTAATTCGGGACCGATGTTCGGATTATCAGCGATGTAGCCATATTTTTCCATGAAATATTTTCGCGTCTGCTGCACTGCCATTTCGGCAAGAACGTAGCCGTGATAATATGCGCTCGATTCGCCTGCAAGTAAATGCGGAACGGCAAGGATCGGGCGAGGTGATGCAGGAAGAGCGTACATTCGCTTTTCAAGTTCAGCTAAAACACGTTGAATATTTTCCGAAGTCAATTCCGCTTCGCTCATTTCATAGATTGCTTTTTCTGCATAGCAAACTCCGAGCATTGAGCGGATCATCATCGCGATGAATGGCTGACCTTCTCTGATTGACTTCGCAATTAATTCAAATGGCATCGGTTCGCCCGCTTCATTGCGCGCATATTTTTCGAGCCAATCGGCATCGCTGATAACAGAATCCAAAAACATTGATTGCGTTTCGGCATAGGCAACCGATGTTGGCGCAAACTCCTGACCGAAGCAGGGTGCATTCATCAGCACATTGGAAAAATGCGCAGCATGCCCGCCTTCATGAAAAAGCGTATTGAGCGCATCAACGCCGGAGCCGACCTTATTCGGAATGGCATTCGCCGTAAAATTTATCCGCGCAGCATTCCATTTTCCATGGTCAAAAAATGACGGCATCGGTCCGTGCATAAATCCATTTTCATATTTTCCTTTGCGGTCGATCAGATCAAGTGTCAACGTTGCATGGCGGTACTTGATATTCATGGCGCTGAAGGAACGTGCCCAGCGTTCAAGCGAATGCGAAAAAGGATGATACGGATCCTGCTCTTTAGCAAGATCACCGCCGCGAAGGTATCTGAAATTCCAAGGCTCACGCGCCTGTTCGCCTTTTTCTTTTATAAAACTCTCAACGGCATTTTTATTTGCCTCACGGGTTTTTATTTCGAGATCATCAAGCAATTCGAAAAGTTTTTTCTTCGTGAGTCCTTCAGCCTTCTGAACTTTATAATCGTAATAATCTTCATAGCCGCATAATCTGCCAAGTTCGTTGCGTGCCTTTATAATTTCTATAAATCCATTTGCTAAAACGAACGGACCGATCGTGAGCAGACCTTCATATGCTGCCTTACGCATTGCTTCATCTTTTTCGGAGATAAGCATATTGCTCAATTCATTCGTACTTGCATGAATTTTCTCGCCTGTTGTCGGATGAATATATCCAAGCCCCATACCGCCGCGCTTAACAAGCAATGCGCCTTCCATATTAATGATCTCCTCTGCAAGAGCCTGCGCCTTCGGATCTTCGATCACGTTCGCTTCGAAAAACATTTCCCAGCCTTTAAGGGCAATGAGTTCATCAGGCGTTGCACCATCTTTAGAAAATGCGCGAAGCTTTTTCAAATAATCTGCATTCTGAATAAATTTTGAAACAGCAACTTCCGCGTCTGAGCATTTTTTTTGGCTTAGAGCCGGATCTGATCCAAGCCCCATTTTCGCTTCCCAAAATGCATCCTCTTTCTTCGTATGCAATACAAGATAATCTTTAGAAAGCTGATCGAGATAGGTGGATAATTCTGACATGTATAATTTCTGTATTATATAAGTACGGTAAGAACAGGGATCGGGGGAAGGGTGTTTCAGGAAAAGAGAAAGTAGAAAAATCTCAATATTGAACTGTTTACTGTTCAAAACTCATACCATCGGCATTGTTTTCTACATATAAAGCAGTTTGGACACCCATATCTCGAAGTCTAACTCTTTCTTGAATGATGCTCTTCATTTCTAAAGCGATTGAAGAGCAAATTCCTTTATCCTTTGGGAAAGGTAATATGATCTCAAATATACGTTTTCCTAGAGTATCAATAATATCCCGAGTGAATTGCTTAGAGCGCATTTGTCTTTTTACAATAATGGTGTTAAGTAATGCAAGTAATAGATAAGGATCAAGTTTGTCTACTTCCCTGACACGAATTTTGTAAAGTCCACCACAGAATAATATTTTTGTTTCAAATTCAGTCAAAATACAGGATGTTCCTACAAGATAAGTACCATCGCGTACAATAAATATATCCTCTGATTTTACATCTTGTTTATTCGCATTATAAATTTCTTCACTAACTCCTTGCTTAGGATCAGCTTTCAATTCGGAATTTGTAATATCAGATGTTCGAACGAAAGGGATGTCCCCAGTACCGTATGCCATTTTTCCAACTTCAATTCCTGTTGCCCATTCGATAACATCTTCAGCAACCAATTGTCCTATTGTCTTAAGCTGATAATTCTTTGAAAAGGACAAGAGATCTCGATCTAATTGCGGGTCATAGTACTTTGGGATTAGTGATTCCCACTTGATCTCTGTGTTCTTTCTTGTGAATCCTACATCTGTGATAGAAGCGAATTCCTTAGCAGGATCAATATCTGTTATCTTTGCTTTAGCAAGAGACTCTATCTTTTTCGGAACAGCAATCATTGAGTTTCTAAGAATTGTTCGCCTTTTGCTCAGAGACTCGATTCGTTCAGAAACTTTCTTTCTGACGTTACTCACTTTAGGAACAGGGAGGCAAAGTCTCAAGTAGCGATTTCCTATCGTATCAATAATATCTGCGGTGAACTGGAATGATCGTATTTGTTCACGTACAATTGGTGAGTTCAAAATGGCAAAGAAAAGCCAATTTGAGATATAATCATTTTCAATCACGCGAATTTTTAAGATGTGTGATTGATACAAACAAGGTAAGTAATCTTCTGTAATAATACAAGACTGTCCAACAAGATAGGTCCCATCCTTTACTAAAAAAATATCACCAGCACGTACATCTTGATCTTTTGAATACTCTTCATAAATTGATAAACTAACCCCTTGTTTTGCGTCTGTTTTGACTTCCCAATTTGAAATGTCAGAAGTTCGAATAAAAGGAATATTACCTGTGCCATATGCCATCTTACCGATTTCATCCCCAGTATCGACTTCTACAATCTTTTTTTTAACGAGATCTTCAAACAATACTATATCATGGGTCTTACCCAATGCCAATAGTCTTTTTTCGATTGATGGACTATAGTATTTGGGTAGGAATATATTGTCTTTAAGCTCACGAATATTTAATAAGTATCCCAGTCTGCTTTCATTTGTTTTCATTATATTACTCCCATCAATTCTTTGTATCTTGGCGCAATCAGAGGTACTTCATCAAGAAGAGCATCTTTTCCAAACTCATCCTTCCTAATTGTCGGATTACCCCTAGAATCATGTCCGCACCATTTAACATCTGCCATAAATATATCCCATTCTTCAGAATCATGTGATTCTGTCTTTTCCAAAATAAGAACGCAGACTTTTGCATGTGTTCCACCTTTCCCACTAGTTTTGAACAACGCTTCTGGCATAGCAATTATACCTTTGATTCTTGTATGATCTCTTAGATATGTCACAACGTATTCGTAAGTTGGCATTCCAAAAATGGCTTCTGGAAGTACAATGCCCATCCTACCACCCACTTTTAATAGTTGAAGACAACGCTCGAGAAATAGAATCTGAGGTGGTTGATCTTCATGTAATGTACTTGTTTTCTCTTGTCGTTTGGTTTCTTTATTTTTTTTCCATTTATAACCAAAATTATATTGAGAAAGTACTGGTGCACCTTTCACTACTATTTTCTTCCCAAAAGGTGGATTTGTTAACACTACGTCAAAGCTACCCAATTGAATTTTTTCCTTTGCTGCAGATGGCCAATCGTCTGGTATTGAAAGAGAATTTGCACAGAACACACCCCCTCTACCATCGCCAATTAGTGCCATATATGCTTTAGTTACTCTTGCAAGAAATGCATCTTTATCTATTCCTCTAAAGCAATCTGTAGCTACCTCAACCTCTCTTTTAATGAGTTGTCTTTCAGACCACCCTTTCTTTTTTCCATCTTCTTTTAATTGTTTCCAAACATGCTCTAATGCGTTTATTAAAAAACCACCCGAGCCACAAGCGGGGTCAATAATTTTTTCACCAGGTCTTGGGTCAATAATTTCAACCATCATTTTTACGACATTTCGCGGTGTAAAGAATTGACCTTCCGTCCCACGTAATGCTGGACCTATAAAAATCTCAAACGCATCTCCAATAGCATCCCTATCGGATTCCATAACGCAATAGTTCTGTAGTTCGCCTACAACATACTGTAGACTCTCAGGATCAAGCTTTATAGAATCATTTGCAGCAAAAACGTCTTCATAGGTTGCATTTTTAACTTGCTCAAAAAGAGAAAGTATCCTTTTTTTAACATCTTCAGGAGATTCACCAGTACCTGCCCGAAATTTTACCATTTGGTCAGGTTCTGTCTCTTGTTCATCAAGTATTTTACAGAAAAGAATATTAATAATTTCTTGTGCTAAGGCCTCGTCTCTGGTGATTCCAGTAGTCATTCCTGCAAGATGATTTCGGAAGTCCCGGAATACGGCTTTTAGGTTAGAGGGCTTGATAAGATCCTTTCTTTTATAAAGGCCAATATCCTCTATTCTCTGTTTGTAGCGAGGTATATTTGGTAGTGGCTTATAAGTTCGTGATCCATCTTTATGAAAAACTTTATGGATGTATGCATGATTATCTCCATTAAACCAGACCCCTACTATCGCAGCGGACATGTCAAGATAGAGTTGAAGTTGGGCTAATCCATCCTTTTTATTTTTCTGTTTGCATTCTACAATCAAAAATATCTCTTCTTCAATTTTCTTCTTGCCAGTGAAAACGGCAATGTCAGTTGGATAAGACTTTTCTTCATCGGATGGCCGCTTTCTAACACGATATTGTGGTCGTGTTTGAATCATTTCTTTCGGATACCCATAATCCTCTACTAATCGTCGAGAAAAGACTTGTACTGCATCTATTTCCTCAGGTGTGGCCTTAACAGGAATTCCACTAATATAATCCTCTATATAGCCCTCTTTTAGAATAGCTTCGGTATGTTTTAATTCTTTCATTTGTTACAGATGGTGCCCATAATAACTACTTCAATATACCAAAAAAAATGATTGTGGGCAAAAGAACAGCTTTGGGACGTAAGAGTGCCCACTATTTTATTTTAGACATTTATTCTGAATAAGTCGTGTTTTGGAAGTCATCCAGGAAGGCGCACATGAAGTGAATTGGGATGCGCATGATATGCCAAGCGGGATTTATTTCTGCCAGTTGCGGGCAGGTGAGTATTCGCAATCGGTGCAGGTGATCGTGGCGAAGTAGAATCAGTATAATACTCCAATAGACTCCGCCCCTAACTTTTCCATAATAAAGATGACACCAAAGAGCGCGGCTGTAAGAAGAATTTTGTAGATCATTTTCATAGTGCAAAGATACGGAAGTTAGTAGTAAGTAGTTAGTAGTCAGGAGATCGGGGAATATAGTAGGACGGACACTCCTGTCCCTCTGGGGGGCACAGAATTACATGCCACCTGAAACCCACCCGACCTGACCCGCCAAACTTCCGACTAAGATTTTGCAATAGGCACCTATGTAAACTTTTTTTTAGTCAAAAAAATATTTGGCGATTTTGATTCGTATTCAACGATTTTAAAATTATTTTCACTTTTTTTCAGATAGGCACCTTGACAAACACCTAAAAGTTTCGTATCTTTGCATTCCCGCCGGAAACATCCCGCGGTAAAACCCTCAGTGCATTCAGTCCTTGAATTGCCAGAGTAAATAACCCAAATCAAAAAAAATCGATTCTTCTTTTCTTGCCGGATGTCAGTTGCGGCTTTAATCCCCGACGTATAAAAGGGAGAGAAAAGAATAATTAAAAATTGAAAATTAAAAATGTAAAATTGGGGATTATAAAAAAGACTAAGGTTTTGAGGGGTGCTGAATTAAGCCCTTGGAAGTTATTGAAAATAAAGGAGATCGTTGTGCACACACACCGAGTACGGCGAAAGCTAAAAGCTTAAAATGGAGAGTATTAGGCTCGGTTTATGTTGTAAAGAAGTTAGACTGGACGGACTGAAGTCCGTCCCACTAAGAAAATATAAAAAAATATGAGCTACATTCCATTTGATTTGCTTCCCGATTCATCGCGGCTTTGGATCTTTGCTGCCGATCGTAAACTTAGTGACGCTGAAGCGGAGATGCTGCTTCGCGAGATGCAATCATTTTGCAATTCATGGCTTGCGCATCAATCCTCGGTGACAGGAAGTGCGATGATGATGCATAACCAGTTTCTGCTTGTCGCTGCTGATGAATCTACTTTTCCTTCGGGCTGCTCAACCGATGAAATGATGCGCCGCGTCAGGATGCTTTCTGAAACATACGGAGTAGAATTTTTCGGAATGCCGCGCGTGCAATACAGGGAGAACGGATCTATTCATTCAATTCTTCGAGAGGATTTTTCCGAGATCGCAAAGAGCGGGTCTGTAACAAGTGCGACAAAAGTTTTTGATAACACACTTACTTCATTAAAAGAATTTCGCGAGGGGAAATGGGAATTGATGGCAAAAGATTCTTGGCATGCGAGGGCATTTGATTTTGTGAAATGATTATGAGACGGACGGACTAAGAGTCTATCCCACTGGAATCTTTTAAATAATTTCCCACATTTCCCCGCCATTTTTGTCACTGTCTATAAGGCTTTCAAAAAATAAAAAAAATGTTGTGGAAAACATTTGGATTTAGCGAAAAAAGTCCGTATATTCCAACTCCCTAAGTTGATTTACTTCTTACCAAAAACACAGACGGAGGCATTTTTTATATGAGCGAAATTACCATTTCTGAAAAGAAACAAATGTTTCAGAGTATCCCAGCTCTTTCGATGGAAGACGAACGTAACCACTCCCTGTCAGTCAGCACACCACTGATAATACCGAATACGATAACTCAGCGACCTCTCGTGAAGATCAGCGATTCTGAACTTCGTGCACGGGTTCAATGGGTTCATTATACAACGCCGCATTTTGAAATCTCTTATGACAAGATCTGTCTGCATAGCGTCGAGATTGAAATGCTTGCACAAGTTCTGGAAACAGCATACCGCAGTATTTTTTCGATGACGCATGAAGGGCATGTAGAGCGCTTCCCAATTTATATTACCGATATTCGCTCGCCATCACTGATGGGCAGAAAAACTTCGACGCATTTCAGCGCCGGTGAAAGAGCGATTTATCTTGTCAGCAATGCACATGAATCAAATGATACTGAACTTATCACCATGCTCACTCATGCAATGCGCTTTCCGCGATACATAAAACATTATGGCATTACACGGGGCTGGGCATTGCTTGAAGATTCATTCGCAACTTTTTTAAGTGAAAGGCTGCATGGACATTCAAAGCATATTTATCCGTATTACGGAGTAGAACCGGATATCATCGGTCATTATCTTAAAGAAAGTGCCGTACTTCCCAAACTTGCCTATTCATGGCATTCGCTTCGCTTTGCTTCTGAACTTGAACGCCGCGTTCTTGCCGGAGCTTTCCTACTTTATCTCGGCGACACAGCAAGCGATGACCGAGTTGTGGAATTTTCCAAATACGATGACGAAGTAACTTCCGATACGTTCAAGATCTTCTTCGGAAAAAATCTTGAAGAGTTGGAGGAAGGCTGGTCAGAACATCTTCCGAAATCTTTGCTTGGAAATACGGAGACCGAACACCGTGAGATGATGGAGCATTGGAAAAAGATGATGGGATGGAGAACACTCTAAGAGCACCTTTGATGAGAAGAAGAATTACCCCATTGCTCTTCCTTGTTTTATTCGCCTCATGCAATAAGGCAACTGATGCAACATCGGCTAATAATATTCTTACCTTCAAAGTGGATGGGGATTTATATTCGATGACTCCGACGACAAAAAAAACGGACTCAGCCGGCCAAAGCATCATTACGATTAACGGAGGAGATCCATCCGGATTGTACCTGACGATACGGTTATTTAATCTCTATAAGCAGGCAGGGATATTCACGATCGGTGATTTGATTCAGAGCGGCAGCGTTGTAACCGGAACAACAATGGTACTCGAGTACCGGCCAAATACCGGTGTTGGCCGAATCTACTCTTCCTCAGCTGTGCCCGGTGGTAAATCCGTCGGTCCATTTACGATTCGATTAGGCTTGGATACAGAACTTAAGGCTGAATTCAACGCCCTACTTCCGATCGTATCGGGGAGTGGAGTTGATACAACTCGAATATCGGAAGGAAATGTGGAAGTTACGTTTTAGTTGCTCAGCTTCTTTTTAGCCTTGCTACAAAGAAGCCATCGCATCCGTCTGATTCTGGATGGAGTCGTTTTGTTTCTTCGAGGTGAAATTCCGGATACTCTTTCGTAAACCATTCGATCTGTTCTTCGCCCTCATTTTTTAGAAGTGAACATGTTGCATAGAGCAGCGTCCCACCGGGTTTAATATATTTTGAATTTGCGTCAAGGATCCTTCTTTGCTTTTGAATTAACTCTGTGAGCATTTCTTCAGCGAGATTCCATTTAATACTTGGGTTGCGCCGCAAAGTACCTGTTCCGCTACACGGAACATCAAGGAGGACAATATCGAACCAATTCAATTTATTGCTGATTTGAGAATCGTACTTATCGGGATGCACAATGCGAATATTTTGCGAATTACTGCGAACGACTCGTTTTTTTAATTCTTCTAATTTATTACGATCAGGATCGGTGGCAAATATTTCCCCCTGATTTTTTAGGAGAGAAGAAAAATGCAGTGTCTTACCGCCGGCTCCGGCACAGGCATCGAGAATTTTAATTCGGTTGGAATGAATATCGGCAAATGGCGCAACAAGTTGGCTGCCTTCATCCTGCACTTCGAATGCTCCGCGCTTAAAAGCTGCAAGATCCCAGATATTAATTCGTTTATGTAGTAGCAACGCATCTTCTGAAATAGTTGATAGTTCAGTTTCTATCCCTTGTTCGGCAAGTTCATTTCGCAGATCATCACGAGTAATCATTGCAGTATTTACACGCAGGACTATAGGAGCTTCGGCATTTAATGATTTTAATATCGGCTCAACTAAATCTGCTTCATATTCTTTCGAAATTTCTTTTACAAACCATAATGGAAAAGAATGTAGAATAGAAAGACGATCTTCGATTGGCAATGTTTGAAGTCTAAATTCTTCGCGACTCCGATCAGCCATTGCTTCAAATGCCTGACGAGGATAATCATTATTGAATTCGTTTGAAAGTTCAGTCAAGATGAGTCGCATCTCCTCCGGCTTTTCATTTTCAAAGAGAATAACATATGCTGCGATGATAAGCTCCGGTCTATGGACATCAGTTGCAAAAGCATCTTGACCTATCGCTTCCAAGCGTAGGAAATTTTTTATCGCTCCGAAATAAGTTGTGGCTATCACTCGTCTGTCTTTTGAGCCAAGATATTTTCTATTCAGAAAAAATCTGCGCAAAACAGCATCGGCTGGAATTGCTGAGTTATTCGCAAATTCCGAATACGCTTCGATTGTATGTCCGATAAGACTTGATTTTTGCATTTATAATGAAACTCGTGCCATAGCAGTTAATGAAAGATCGCTTGAAATTCCTCGATCCAGTTTTAATGCGCCAAGCATTGCGATCATCGCAGCATTATCTGTCGAGAGCATTGGACGCGGCGAGAAAAAATTTTTCTTTTGCATTTCGCAAACACTTTTAAATTGCTCGCGTAATAAATTATTAGCATTTACTCCGCCGACACAGACGATATCACGAATATTATATTTTCGTGCAGCAAGAATAGTTTTTTCGACAAGAACATCTACTACTGCTTGTTGAAAAGATGCTGCAATGTCCGATAAATGTTCGGTTAGAATATTCGGATTATCACGAAGATAATATAGCACGGAAGTTTTTATTCCGCTGAAGCTGAAATTAAAATTATCTTCACCCATCATCGAGCGCGGAAATTTTACGAATCTCGGATTGCCACTTTTTGCAGTTTTATCTATAATAGGTCCAGCAGGATAACCCATACCAAGCATCTTACCAACTTTATCAAATGCTTCGCCTGCGGCGTCATCTAATGTTTTGCCGATCACGCTATACTTGCCAATATCTTCGACAAGCACAAGCAACGTATGACCACCTGAAACAACGAGAGCAAGAAAAGGTAATTCGGGTTTTTCTTCTTCAAGCAAGGCAGAAAAAATATGTGCTTCGATATGATGGACTCCAATAAGCGGCACATCAAGAGAAAGAGCCAGACCTTTTGCAAAATTTAAGCCGACAAGCAATGCGCCCATCAAGCCTGGAGCATTTGTTACTGCAATGGCCGTAATATCTTTTGCCTGAAGTTGAGTTTTTGAAAATGCTTCTTCAACTATTGGAATGATCGAACGAATATGAGCACGAGATGCAAGTTCGGGCACAACACCGCCAAAACTTGTATGAAATAGCTGAGATGAAATTACAACAGATTTTAGTTCATGGCCGCACAATATCGCTGCGCTTGTTTCGTCGCAGGAGCTTTCGATACCTAAGATAATGCCGTTACTCGGCAGGGATATTTTCTCGTGCTCCAATTGCTTCCTGTTCTTTGAAATATTCAACGATCTTTTTCATTGCCGTAAGCCCTACAAGCCTTACAAGTTCCGGCTCGGAAGTATGCCTTACCCCTTCGACTGAGCCACATTCTTCCAATAATTTCATCGCTTTCTTTTTCCCTACTCCCGGAATTTGGGTCAGTTCAGTCTGCAATGTTCGCTTATCACGTAGCGAGCGATGGAATGTGATTGCAAAACGATGAGCTTCATCACGGATCTGTTGTAGCAATCGCAAACTGCTTGAAGATTTAGGCAAGAGCATTGATTCCGAACTACCTACTACAAAAATTTCCTCAAGTCTTTTTGCTAATCCTATTATTGGAATTTCTGTAAGCTTTAATTCTGTAAGAACTTCATACGCACTTGATAACTGCCCTTTACCGCCATCAATGACAATAAGATCCGGCAATTCAGAATTATCCTGGATAAGTTTTGCATATCGCCGATATACTACTTCTTTCATAGAAGCAAAGTCATCAATGCCTTCAACCGTTTTATTTTTATATTTTCGGTATTCCGATTTTTTTGGTTTTGCATTTTCGAAATAGACCATTGAAGATACGGTCTCAGAACCTTGAAAATGAGAATTATCAAAACATTCAATATGACGCGGCGGTTTTTTCAAATGCAGATCGCGCTGCAAAGCTTTCAAAACATGGGGTACAAAATCATCTTGCTTTAACTTCTGAATTTTTATTTCGCCAAGTAAGAATTTTGCATTTGATTGTACCATCGAAATAAGCTTTACTTTTTCGCCGATCTTCGGCACGATAAGTTTCGGTGGCTTCATGGCACCTGTGTCATCGTCGTTCGATAGCTCACGGGTTCTGCGCGCCAGCCACGCTTCGAACGTATCGGGATCAGTAAGTTCGATCGGAAGAAATATTTCTTCTGGAATATAATCGGTGGATGAATAATATCTTTCGAGTAATGCTTCTAATATTTCTTCCCGTTCTTTTCCTTCAACATTTGAGAAAAAGAATTGCTGCTTGCCGGTGATCTTTCCGTCGCGTACTTTGAAAATTATTCCGCAAGCATCGTCCTCTTCAGATGCTATAGCAAAAATATCACGATCGATAAGTTCTTCTGTTACAACTTTCTGTTTGCTTACATAATCGCTTAAGACTGCCAGCTGATCGCGGCGCAGAGCGGCATCTTCAAAACGCATTTCCGATGAAAGCTTTTGCATCTCTTCGCGGAGTTCTTTCTCAACATCCTTCGTCCTTCCGGTGAGTATCTGCTTGACCTTTTTGATCATTGTATTATATCCACTGTGGGTTACAAGCCCTTCGCACGGACCTTCGCACCGTTTGATATGATATTCAAGGCAGACACGAGTCTTCTTCCGTTCAATAAAATCTTCGTCAATATCGAAGTTGCAGGTTCTGATCGGAAATATTTCGCGAAGCGTACGCATTAAGTACCGAAGATATAATGCTTCCGTATACGGACCATAATATTTTCCCCCATCATGGCGCTTGCGACGCGTTGTAAAAACTCGTGGGTATGGCTCATTGGTAACAACAACCCACGGATAAGTCTTATCGTCTTTGAGCATGACGTTATATCGCGGCTTCAATTTTTTTATGAGAGTATTCTCTAAGATGAGCGCTTCGACATCACTATCGGTCAGAAGTAATTCAACATCGGCTATCTTTTCGACAAGTGCACGAAATTTTGCATCCCCTACACCTCTTGCATAATTCTGAAAATAGGAGCGGACTCTGTTTTTAAGATTTTTTGCTTTGCCGACATAGATAACTTTTCCGGCGGCATTTTTGAATTGATACACTCCGGGAGATTTTGGAAGTGATTCAAGTCTTTCTTCTAATGTAAAATCATCTATTGTAACGGCAAGATGGAATTGCTCGCCTTCGGCTGCAATATCTAAGGCATCCTCTTCCTGTTCGGCTTCATCGTCGAACTGCGGCGGATAATCATCTCCGTCATATATTGGAAGTGGGAAAGTATCTTGCATTGTCATGATGTCATTCTGAACGGAGTCCACATCACGTAAGTGATGGGGACAGAGTGAAGAATCCCTTGAAGTATGCAGAGAAGCTTCTTAGCAAACCTCAAGGGATTCTTCACTTCGCTTCGCTACGTTCAGAATGACATATTTATTAAATTTATTTCTTTTGACAAAGTTCTAATAATACTCCGTTTGTCGACTTCGGATGCAAGAATGCGATCAGCATTTCATGTGCTCCGGGTTTTGCAGTTTCATCAATAAGCTGAATGCCTTCGGCTTTTAATCTTGTAAGCTCACTTGCAACATCATCGACTTCCAAAGCAAGATGATGAATTCCTTCACCGCGTTTGGCTATAAATTTTGCTATCGAAGAATCTTCTCTTGTCGAAGCAGTAAGTTCTATTATGCTTTCACCAATTTTAAACGAGGCAATACTGACGCCTTGATCTTCGACCACTTCATGATGCACGTGTTCATCACCCAGCAGCTTTTTAAAAAGCGCCTCTGAAGCTGCAAGATCTTTCACGGCAATGCCGAGATGTGAGATGCGTTTAGGCATAAGTTAACAGTTTACAGCTAACAGTAAAAAAATAAGTCAACGCATTCACTGTCGACTGTCAACTGTTTACTGTAAGCTTTCTTTTCGTGGTCTCGACAGGACTCGAACCTGTGACACTCAGTTTAGGAAACTGATGTTCTATCCATCTGAACTACGAGACCGGAATTCAAGCTTAAATTTTAAAGCTTAAAAAATGCGTTCGGTAGGCGCCGGGCTTTAGCTCGCGAACACATTCCATTTTGCAACGGACTCGCGGGCTAAAGCCCTGCGCCTACCATTGGAACTGTAAACATTCTCTACCCTTATAAAGTTGAAAAGGCGGTAATAACCGCCTTTTTAATAAAGATCAATTATTTAAATCTTTAAAACCACTTCCCGACAACGTCAAAACCGATGACAAGAAGCAGCACCAGCATAATTACGGAGAAGAATCCCAAAAGCGAGGCATTGCGAACGAAATTATTCATCACTTTGCCGTAATCTTTTGCAGGCTTTGTACTGATCTTCACCGGTCCTGTTATTTCGCACTGGCAGCTTAAACGGTATTTTGGATTATCGCGAATAAGATGGACTTTCTCCATAGCTGTCGGCGGAGTAAGCGCATCGTTCGGATCAGCTGAGACACGGCATGAAGTGCATAATCCCAATCCTCGGCAATTGAGCATTTTCATGACATCGCCATAGATCTCAATATTGTTATCCATCGCAAGCTGGCGAACATTGCTGCCGATAGGCGCGACGATAATAACATCATCTTCGACAAATGTCACCGGCGCATACCCTTCAGGGATCGGAATATCTTTCAGATCGGCATTGAAGGTGCGGTCTTTGCGAATTTTCTGGTATTCATCGTCGGTCTTCTCCGGATTATCCTTGAAGAACGCCGCATACGCTTCGCTGACCTGCTGATCGTCATGGTCATGATGTACCGGTGGTTGGTATGTCGGTGGCACAGTTCCGCCATTTGGACCAAAGAACCAGCGCGCGACTCCGCCCGCCTTCATTGACTCCTGATGACGCTCAAGACTCGATTTTCCGCTGTTATCGTGTGACAATGTCTTAATTATGCTAAAGTTTAGAATACAAATATAACAAGCGGAAGGGGTAGGTAGTTTGGAAAGCGGTTTGGAAAGGTATAGCTCTTAAACCATTGTCATTCTGAGTGCAGCGAAGCGGAGTGAAGAATCCCGTCATGGTTTGTAGGCGCTACCTCTATTAACGGGATTCTTCGCTGTCGCTCAGAATGACAAATTGAGAGATATTCAAATTACTTATCAGCCAATTCCGACATCTTCCGTGCTTGGGACTGATGCCCTAAAGCAAGCGCGAGTGCCTTATCTTTTTTGGGATCCGGCATACGCCAGGCATCATCTCCGAAGAGCTGATAAGCAAGTTGTATAGCGAATTGATGTTCGATCCTATCCCAATCGAGTGCTAACTCTTTCGGATCGACTTCGATCTTCCATTGCTTAGCAAGTGATTCCAGATCTGATATCACGGATTTCGGTGCGCGGAAATCTGCCATGAAATTATTGACGGTAAAGTCATTCCGCAAAGTTGCGGCATGGGAAGGAAGATACTGCATTGTCAGATCTACAAATATTCTTTCATCAAAAAGTCTTTGTGTGCTCGGATGCAAAACTCCTTCCGGAATAATATAATCAGGAATAATACCTTGTCCGCCATAAACTTTCCTTCCATAAAAAGTCAGGAACGGACGAAACTGCTTTGAGACTGAAGGAGCTTCACAGGTATGGTCATAATTATCCATGATACTATCAAAATTAAAACGCTCTGCCAGATATGATGAACCATTATATCGCCGTTGAACAAGTCTGCCGCTCGGCAAATACGCACGAAAACATGTGAGCTTTAATGCACCTCCGGTGCTTAGTGGAAATGTTCTTTGCGACAGAGACTTTCCAAAAGTTTGTGTTCCAATAATGAATGCTCGGTCGAGATCCTGAAGTGCACCGGCTAAGAGTTCACTGGCACTTGCTGTGCCGTCATCTACTAACAGCACAAGCGGTAATTTTTCGAACGGAGCTTTATCTCCGGCATAATAATTTTCCTTACTCTCCGGAGTTTTTCCCTGAAGTGTGAAAAGTTTTGAATTGCCGCCAATGAATTCACTTGCAATATCTGCTGCTTCTTTGACTAAGCCACCGCCGTTATCACGCAGATCAAGAACGAGTGAATGCATCCCTTGTTTTTGAAGCGAGAGAATTCCGGCATGAATATCGACATCGATATTTTGGCTGAAAATACTGAAGCGGATATACCCTGTCGTATCATTAAGCATCTGCCAAACGATCTTTTTCTCTGCAGGAATTTCGCGAGGTGTAATAGTGAAAAGCATTAACCTTTCTCCGTTCGGACGGAAAACTGTCACTTCAACTTTTCCTTCGAAAGTAGGATCAGCGAGTTTTCCGAGTGCATCATCCCGTGTTAGGCCGATTGCACTTTCTTTACCGATCTTCATTATCCGGTCACCGGGCAGCATTCCAACTTTATCGGCAGGTGATGATGCCTTCACTTGAAATACAGTGATCGTATCATGTGATGAGGTGATAGTGATACCAATGCCGGTTGATGATTCAGGATTGAAACGCTCCTGCATTCTTTGGTACGCTTCCGGTGAAAGGTATTGCGAATATGGATCAAGCGATTGCATGATGCCGCGAATTGCAGCAGCCATGATCGCAGAGTCATTGATATTATCAGTGTAGTTAGTGGCAATGAGTTTTTTGATCTCGTCGAGCTTCGCATTCTGGGCTCGAGCTGTTCCGTAACAGGAAACAATAGCGAAGAGAAGAAGATGAGTTATTTTGATCGCGCCTTGATAGGAATAGGTTGTGCGGCTGCTGAGGTTGGGGTTTTTCATGACATTGTGAGAATATGATCAGCATCTTCTTGCAGCGTCCCATGACCTTCATGCGGCTACAATTTCCACAAGTTACTTACTGATCGATAAAATTATTCTCAAAGCTTCATGTATTATTTGTTACGGCACTGTATGAAAAAAGATTCACGGAGAGAATTGAGAACAAGATTTATGCCATCTTAAAATTAAAGAAGCCGGGAAATCCCGGCTTCAATAAGAATTTGAATAGATATTCTATTAATTCTGCGCGTGAATTCCGATCTTATTGCCTTCGGTGTCAATAATGAACGCCATCTTGCCGATCTCCGGACTGATATCCATAACAGGCATGACGACTTTTCCGCCAGCGGATTCAACGCGATCAACGACAGGTTGAATGCTCGGATTGGCATTCAAGTAGATAACCACTCCATCTGTTGCAGGTTTATGCTGCTCACTCTGCGCCAAGGCGCCAACGGCTTTACCGTTACCCATATCGGCTGGAAATCCGGTCATTTTCATGCCCATCATTTCAGGCAGGGGTTCCATATTAATTGCAAAAACAGTCTCGTAAAACTTCTGTGCACGAGAGATATCCGTTGCCGGAATCTCAAACCAGTTCAATGAATTCGAATTTTTATCCATGATCGTATTTAAATTAAGTGTTAATGAAAAGAATTAGACGAATGAACAACAGCATTCCGGACAAAAAAAATGTTACGGAATCATTATTTTTTTTGGTGAGTGGAATTCAAACTCTAATGTCATTTCGAACGGAGATTTTTTGAGCGAAGCGAAAAAAACGATGTGAGGAATCCTCTGAGGATAACCGAGAAGTTTCTTTTTCTAAACCTCAGGGGATTCCTCAGTCGCTCATTCGCTAAAGCGAATTTCGGCTCCTTCGGAATGACATTTAAACAAATACTTACCGGAAACTTTAAATCCCTTCTCAACGGTTGTTCTACTGTTACTCATCAAGAACAGCTGAGGGACAGGCCCTGTGAAGCTGTAGCAACCGTCAAGATCGAAAGGTTTTGAGTCAAGGTGCTAAATCCTGCCGAAGGGTTCCGTAAGGATTCCATTAGGAAAGATGAGCCGAAGTGAAAACCTATTGCAGAGACTCTCCGTCTCGCATGTTTTTAAGGTTGGAGCCTATCGGTCGCTTTCCGATAGGTTTTTTCCTTTTAAAGGAATTCCTACCGGATATGCTCCGTAGAGACGCGATATATCGCGTCTCTACCCCTCAGATCTTTCACGGCAGTTCATGATGAGTTAAAAATTTAACTTATACATTCGAACAGCTATGAATATCGAAACAAAAGCCATTCAATCAACAACCCATACCGATGCGCAGTATGGCAGCATCGGAACTCCGCTTTATCAAACATCCAATTTTCGCTTCCGCTCTCCGGGCGAATCAACCGGATATGATTATACTCGCAGCGGAAATCCTACACGCAATACATTAGAAAATGTAATAGCAGAACTCGAAGGCGGCGCAAGAGCTGTAGCGGTTTCAACGGGTATGTCGGCTATCGCAACAGTCCTCGCTCATTTCGGTGCCGGAGCACATATAATTTGCACGCATGATTGTTACGGCGGCACTGCAAGGCTTCTCAATCTTTTCAAAGATCAGCGAAAACTTGAAGTTTCATTCGTTGATCTGAGCGATCCGATTTCTCTATTTGATGCGATCAAAGCCAATACGCGATGTCTCTGGATCGAAACACCAAGCAATCCCCTCCTGAATGTCGTTGATGTTGAAGCCCTCTCGAAGATCGCTCATGCTTCAAAACTTTTGGTCTGCGTTGATAATACTTTTCTTTCTCCATTTAATTTTCAGCCGTTCAAATTCGGAGCCGATGTTATTGTGCATTCGACTACGAAATGGCTAAACGGTCATTCCGATGTTTGCGGGGGAGCAATTGTTTCGAAGACTACAGAACTTGGTGAAAGATTTCAATATCTTGCAAATGCTCTCGGCACGACAACGGGAGTTTTCGATAGCTGGCTAGTTCTGCGAGGAATTAAGACGCTTGGTGTGAGAATGCGCCAGCATGAATCAAATGCACAAGCTGTTGCAGAATTTCTTCAAGCACATACGAATGTTTCCGAAGTATTTTATCCAGGATTAGAAAGCCATCCCACGCATGAGCTTGCAAAGCGCTTGCAAACAGGGTTTGGCGGTGTGATCTCATTCAGAGTTCGCGGAAAATTTGAAAAAGAAGTTAAACATGCTCTCGGATCAACAAAAATATTCGCTTTAGCCGAATCGCTCGGCGGAGTTGAATCACTTATTGAGCATCCCGCTACGATGAGCCATTTCTCAATGGGCGCAGAGCTTCGCGAAAAAGCAGGGATTACCGATGACATCCTCCGCATCTCCATCGGCATCGAGCATATTGATGATCTTCTAGCTGATCTTGAGGAAGCTCTTAATTTTTCTTCACTACATAATAAGCAATTTAAATTTTCTCTAAAAGAGGAGGAGGTTGCTGCATGAGTGAAGAATATGTTTTAAAAATAAAAAATTTCTCGTTAGAAAACCGACAAGTTTTACCCGAAGTTGACTTCTCCTATAGGACTTATGGCTCTTATAGGACGAATGGGGCGAACGTAGTTTTGGTATTTCATGCACTAACCGGGAATGCCGATTGCAGCGATTGGTGGAATGGCATCATCGGCGAAGGAAAGATCATCGATCCAAAAAAATATTTTATAATTTGTGCAAATTTTCTAGGAAGCTGCTATGGATCAACCGGTCCTGAATCAATAAATCCTAAGACAGGAAAACCGTACCATGCAGATTTTCCGGTAATTGCTATCGGCGATATTGCAAGGCAGCATCTCGCAATTCTCCAATCCCTTGGAATCGAAAAAGTCTCACTCGGAATTGGCGGCTCAATGGGCGGAATGGTATTGCTTGAACTTGCTACGATTGCGCCTAGCCTTTTTGAAAAAATTATTCCCCTTGCAGTCGGGATTTCGCATTCTGCTTGGCGCATTGCATTTAGTTCTGTGATACGCAAAATTATTGAAACGTTCGGAAGCGAATTTGGCGAAGATGGATATAAGCGCGGAATGCAGCTTGCACGTCAGATCGCAATGACATCTTACCGATCAAGCATAGAATTCGACGGGCGTTTTGGACGTGACAAGAATGGAGATGTTTTTGAAATTGAAAGTTATCTTGTACATCAGGGAGAAAAGATCGTTAAAAGATTTTCGCCACATTCATATCTAACACTTACAAAAGCGATGGAGCTTTATGATATTTCTGATTCCATTGGAAACATAGAAGCTGAAGCACTTTTTATCGGCACTACATCCGATATTCTTTATTCGGAAAATGAAATCAAAGAAACTGCAAGCAGAGTTTCGAATGCAAAATATAAATCGTTTGATGTGCCATTCGGGCATGATTCGTTTCTTGTAGCACAAGATAAACTTGCAAAGCTTATTCGTCCTTTCATTACCACAACCGTAAAACAGGAGATCTTCGCATGAGTACGATACTATTTGACACTGAAGTTGATAATGAATTAGAAATGTTGATCAAGAAATCAACAAAGACACTTCGCATCGGTCTTTTCGGATTAGGCGTTGTCGGAAGCGGTGTTTGGCGAATGCTCGAAACAAAACGTGATGAGTTTTATGATAGGTTTGGCATTGATGTAGAAATCACTGGCATATGTGTCCGGGATCCTCTGAAAGAACGCGATGCCGATCTTCCACAAGATATCATCACTGCGGATGCGAATGAATTATTATGTGACGATTCTATTGATGTCATCATCGAACTCATCGGTGGAAGATATGAAGCACTTGATGTGATAGAACAGGCACTCCGTTCTCGCAAACATGTTATCACTGCAAACAAACTTATTTTAGCTCATGAACTTCCGCGCCTACGAAAACTTGCTGATCGCAACGGAGTAAATCTCTTTTATAGCGCTTCGGTCTGCGGCAGCGTTCCGGTATTGAAAGCGCTGGATGATCTTCGTATCGGAGATAAAATAATTTCGTTGCAGGGAATTGTCAATGGCTCAACGAATTTTATCTTAACGAGTATGACAAATTATGGACTGACTTACGAACAAGCTCTTGCCGAAGCGAGGATCAAAGGCTTTCTCGAAGCCGATCCGACCTTAGATGTTTCGGGGCAAGATGCCGCCCAGAAATTATCCGTGCTTATCTACCATGCATTCGGCAAACATATAACACCGAATAATATTATTACGAAAGGAATCGAATGCATTACTGCCGATGATGTTGCACGAGATTCGAAGAACGGAAATGTCATCAAGTTTATTGCAAGCGCATCATTAGATGAATCCGGAGAATTAATTGCTAACGTTCAACCTAAAGCATTACCCAGATCACATGTTTTTGCAACGACATCTGATGAATTCAATGCTCTTGAGATCATCACTCGCTATGCCGGTCCGCAAATATTGCATGGCAAAGGTGCAGGGAGTTTTCCGACTGCTTCTGCAGTTACGAGCGATATGGTCGAACTTCTAAGAGAACAGTATTAGGCAGTAATGGGACGGACTTTAGTCAGTCCCACTTTTACAAAAATTAGTCCTCTATTACCTGCTCGAAAAATTCTTTCGTTTTATTGCAACTTGGGCAATTTTCCGGGAGAATAGTGTTATCGAGATGAAAAATATGACCGCAACTTGTGCATTTCCATATCAGTACCATTGCATTACCTCTTGATTCTGGTGGCGGTATCTTGATATTTTGAACTTCTTTATTTAGCTCATCCATGATGAAATAGCCTTTCTGTTTAATAGTTATTTTATTGAATAGGGAGAGAAATAATTGTACTATATAAATAAATCTTTGAAGGAGATAGTTGCATTTTATTTTTGCGACATATACTTCTTTATCACTTCGTTCATTTCTGTTTCAGAAATATCGGCAGCATGAACATCAGAGAGTAATTTTTTCCAAGGAGGGGTTTTGCCGTAAGCATATTCTCCGAATACTATAACCGGTGTTCCATTCTCGGCAATGGTTTTTCTATCAGGGGACAATTTCCATTGCTCTGCCCAATTATAGATCCCTTCTGCATCTTGGGACAAAAGCCTGATGCAACTATGGCTGACCGGGTAACCGGGAAGGTCATATTCATGCATTGAAATACCCTCAAGATTATCGAGATTAAAATACCATTTCAATAGCCATGCATCGTCAACAGTACTATGGGTCTCTTTTGACTTCCAATTCGTATGATAGAGCCCTTCAGGTGTCGGAGTGGATTTTTTGCCGGTGCTTGTGGGTCCCCATTTGATGAGCTTCCCATTTTCATAGGCAACAAATGCCTGCACTCGCCGCGAAACGATAATGATTTTGTGAATTGAATCTAACGCTGAAACATGCAATGGGTAGGGAGAGTATGTATTCTCACTATCATCTGAATTTGGTATGGCATATGTTTCTCCTTCCTTCAGATGTTTTAGGTCTCGCCGATTGATCTTCAGTAGAATGAACATTCTCTTCTCACCGAGCTCTTGTGAAAGATCGGATAAGGATTGTGCGCCGGTTAGTTTATAAGATTTATATAAATTTGTATCAACTGCTTTTGTTTTAAGATTATCTTTAGGAGGCTGAGAAACAAATTGAGGAATAACTTTTTTTAGCGGCTCCTCCCTTTCCTTTGAACATGAAGCTATAATCGGTAAAAACAATAGGAAGCAGAGCCATTGACGTAAAAAATGCATTCGATCGAATTGAAAGATTATGTAAAAATACTAAAGTTAAGGTACAATTTAACAAAAAAATATAACCGTTCAATCCTCATATATGCGGAACCAAGACGCAGAAATCCTTATCTTTGCACTATAAATTTCCGTTTACAACGCAGCATACTGCGAAAACATACAACTTCTAATCCCTGCATGAGTTTTTGGAATAACATTGGAATTTCGAAAAAAAAACTATCGCTAATTATTTGCGCAACCAGCATGAGTTTTTTTTTCGTTCAACTTATTACCCTGTCGTCGCCCACAGTCGTCGGCGAACCATATTATATAGCCACAAATCTTATTGCTGGAAAAGGATATTCCTCTGCATATCCTTTTGCTGAAACACCTGCAGTTCATAGTTATATAACTCCAATTTATACTGCTATCGTCGCAATTGTTCTTTATTGCAAAGGCAATATCATTGTATTACAAATTCTTAATCTTATTTTTTTACAAATTGCCTACGTATTAATATTTTTTTTCTTCCGTAAAATAATTCCTTTCCATTTCGCTCTGATGGGTTTTATAGCACTTCAGTGTTATGTTCCGCTTTGGTTGCTTGCCGAATGTATTGATCCGAATGCATTGAATATCCTCCTCATCGCAGCGACAATTTCAATTCTTTATTCGCTTTCAGAAGAATCAACAGAAAAAAAATGGCTTTTTCTGGGGCTGATAATCGGAATTCAACTCCTTGTCCGGCCGGATATGGTGATCGGCATGGTATTTTTTGCTGTATGGGTGATACGGCATAGTAAAATACAATTGGCTCGAAAACAGCTTTTTAGATATATCGGAGAAAGCCTTCTGATTACAATACTAATTTTGTTGCCATGGACGATTCGTAATGCTGTAGTCTTTCATTCATTTATTCCGTTAAGTGCAAATGGTGGCTATAACCTCTTTATCGGAAATAATTCATTAGCTTCCGGTGAACTACTTCAATCAGAAAAAACCGCAGAATCTGTTTCTGAAGAAACTAACATAATGAATTATTCCAAAACTCATACTCAGCCGGAGCTGGACAAATTGCTTCTGCATACTGCATTCAAATGGATTTCCGATCACCCGACCGATGCATTGACACTTGCTACGAAAAAATTCTTTTACCATTGGTTTACAAGAAACCACGAAGCGGCTCGTCCTGAGTTTTCAGCATATAAGAAGCTGTACTACTATTTTAACATATTCCTCATCATTTCCGGAGTCATCGGCCTGTTCATGATCAAAAATATAAAGGCACGGTCTCTGATTCAAACGCTATTTTTGTATTCAACCTTGGTATCAATGATTTTCTTCGTACAATCACGCCATAAGATGATCAAGGTCGATCCATATCTCATTCCTTTAGCAGCATTTTCCGTTGTTTATGGGGTAAAAAAAATAGGGCAAAAATTATTGCCCTAAAAAAAACTGTAACGTTTTCGAATCTCAATTGTCTTTTATATAACGAGTCGATTCGTATTAAAAAAATTTGAACATGTGTCAATTTTTAAACTAATGGAAAAAATAATTATTCTCGGTGCTGGTTTGGCAGGTCTTAGTGCAGCATATCATCTCAACCGTGAGTATGAATTGATAGAGCGCAGCGCAACTCATGGTGGAATCGCAGGATCAGTAAAAATTAATGGCTTTACGTTTGATCATGCTATCCACATACTGTTTACAAAAGATCCGTATGCTTCGAGATTGATTCGCACACTTTTAGGGAATAATTTCTTAGAGCAAAAAAGAAGCTCATGGATCTATACGAACGATAGATATACTCAATATCCTTATCAGGGTAACATGAAAGGACTTCCCAAACGAATCATATGGGAAAATTTGTTTGGGCTACTACTCAGAAAATTTTATAGAAAAGCAAAGCATGCACATAATTTTGAAGAGTGGATCGGTAACCGTTTCGGAACAGGAATAGCAAAGAATTTTATGATCCCATTTAATAAAAAAGTTTGGGCTGCCGAGCTTCGTTCGATGAGTCATGATTGGATAGATGATCGGGTTCAGGAACCAAGATTTCGTGATGTTGCAAAAGGGATATATTCAAAAAAACGAACGGATTACGGACCGAATGCGACATTTTGGTATCCCTTACACGGCGGAACTTCGGCATTGCCGGATAGTTTTCTTCCTTTTATTCAGAGTATTCAATATGGGCAGAAGTGCATTGGACTCAATCCGGAAACACGGACTTTAGATTTTCAAAACGGAAAAAAAAAGTATGAAATACTTATCAGCTCTTTACCATTACCTCAACTTATTGCTATCATAAAAAACCCACCTTATAAAGTGAGCCTAGCGGCAGGAAAATTGAAAGCCAACAGAGTAACTACTGTAAATTTGGGAATTGAGCGCGAAGAAATTTCCAAAAAACATTGGGTATACTTTCCCGAAGAACGATTTATTTTTCAACGAATAAGTTTTCCGATGAATTTCTCGCCTTCGCTTGTTCCGTCTGGAACAAGTTCGATCATGGCAGAGATCTCTTCGTCGGATTACCGACCTCTCCCGCAATCGGACATTATTGAGCAAACAATTTCACAATTAACGACAATCGGAGTGCTGCGAAAAAATGATCAAATCCTTGTAAAAAAAATTATTCATATTGAACCGGCATATATCATATATACGCCTGAACATCGCGAGTCAGTGGACACCATCCATCGCTATCTAAGAAGTATCGGAATAATCCCCTGCGGTAGATTCGGCGAATGGGAATATTTGAATATGGATCAAACTATTCTGAGTGGGAAAAGGGCTGCAGAAGAGGCATCTGTTTGAATTAGTACTTATGGACTCATTTTACACCTTAAAACTAAAACGTTTTTTCGATCTTTCGTTAAGCGTTATTCTTATTGTATTTTTTTCTCCGATAATGATTCTGGCATGGCTTGCAATAAGAGTTACAAGTCGAGGACAAGGATTTTTTATTAGTACACGAATCGGAAAAGACGAAAAGCCTTTCCGATTGTTAAAGTTCAGAACGATGTATAACAATTCTTCGGGCGGCTTGCTCGAAGAACGAGCATATAAACTTGCCGCAGAAGGCATTCTTTTAAAAATGGAAAGCGATCCCCGGGTCAGCCCTGTCGGAAAATTTCTACGCCGTACTTCGATAGATGAACTGCCGCAGCTATTCAATGTTCTTGCAGGCAGCATGAGTTTGGTAGGTCCTCGTCCGCTCCTTGGATTCATGATCGAAGGAATTCACGAAAGGAAAAAACGTCTTTCTGTACTCCCGGGGATCACCGGTTATTGGCAGATCTATGCCAGGGAAAAAAATAACTCCGCAAAAGAAATGCTTCCCTATGATCTTCGATACATTGATGAAATTTCGTTACAAAAGGATATAAAGATATTACTTTTAACGATCAATGTTGTTCTTTCTGGTCGTGGAGCTTTTTAGGCTTCTGGATCATAAATTCAGTATTTTGCAGGTGTCTTTTTACTTCACAGCAAAGTACCCTTCTTTTGTAACCACTTCCTGACCTGTAGGCGTGAGGATCCAGTCAATAAATTCCTTGATCTTTCCCTCTGGTGATTTGCTCGTGTAAAGATAAAGATTCCGGCTCAAAGGATAGCTATTGTTATCGATATTTTCTTTGACAGGAAGCAAGGCTGTGCCATTTGCATCTTTCTTTACAGCGCACTCTTTGATGTCCTTCGCATAACCTGCTCCGCCATAACCAATACCATTGGGATCTTTCTTTACTGCATTTACCACTGCGGATGTTCCGGGTAATGATTGCACGTTATTTGCGAAGTCTTTATTCTCAAGGACATGCTCTTTGAAAAAAGAATACGTCCCTGAGGAATTCTCGCGACCATAAATAATGATTGGTGTATCTTTTCCTCCGACATCCTTCCAATTCTTTGTTTCGCCTAGATAGATCTTTCTTAATTGTTCGAAGGTTAATTCTTTAACCGGATTTTCGGTATTTAAATAGATGGTAATTCCATCGCGGGCAACAACTGTTTCCGTGACTGCAACTTTATTCTTTACGAGCAACTGTTGTTTTTCTGCATCTTTCATGGGGCGGCTTGCCATGCAGATATCAGTCGTGCCGTTTATTAATGCGCTGATTCCTGTTCCCGAACCGCCGCCTGTCACTTGCAACTGAACATCCTTATGATCGGACATGTATTTTTCCGCCCAACGCTGTCCTAACTGAACCATGGTATCAGAGCCTTTCACTGTAATAACGTCCTGAGCTTTTTCGCCGCCGCTTTTGCAGCCAAAAAAAGTTACAAATGCCAAAGCGAGGAAAAAAGTAAAAATATTTTTTTTCATTGTATTGAGAATTTTTCGAATTAATGAGAAGGGGATTAAGGGAGAAAAAGCAACATGAAAGCCGGGGAAAAGATTATCACAATTACATTAGCAAAATATTAAATCTTTTTATCTCAAAGTTTCTGTCTTTTACACATCCGGCACTTAGGGAATAATGGAGGGTTGTATGTGAATGTTTATCACTCCCCTATATTTCATTCTCTTTTTCAGGTAAATGTTCGCACAGAAGATTTAAGCCCTTCTTTTGTTTTATTAAATACTATATCTTAATGAATAAATTAAAATTTGAATTCCTCATTCTTACATCTATTTTCTTTATTTCCTGTTCAAGTTCAACAACACGCACAAATACTAGCTCCGGTCTTAACGGACACTTTACTATAATACGTCAAGCGAACTACATAAGATCAATCTTGGAACAGGCACAGTTACAAAGATCGGTTACGCAACAAGACCGAATGTGTTATCCGACGGAAGAATTCTTGTTGTGGCAACGGATGGTTTAGCAATTTTTTCGGCAGATGGAGCACAGAAACAAATAATCGTCAAACAAAACCACGACGTTCCATTTGATATTACCTACGATGATTATTTTAATAATCCACAACTCTCTCCTGATAAGCAATCAATCGCTTATGATGACGGGTAGTCAGCTGGAATTGTGTATGTCGTTGATCTAAACGGCAATCTTCTCTGGACGACCGGTGATCCGACATTTAACTCGAAACAGCGAGTGTTGCGCCCTGTTTGGGGTAAAGATGGCTCGTTATTTGTTCAAGAAAGTGGAGAGTTTCAAATGGATTGGAAATAAAAAATCATCTAAAGATTTTTAATACGCCTTCGCCCAAATCACTTCATGTTTCGCAGGTTCACCTGAAATTAAACATTTATCAGGTGCATTCGCACTTCTGAATTCAGCATCCGGTATGCAGCGGATCGTTGCTTTCGTTTCTTCTTTGACTTTCGCTTCAATAGCAGGATCGCCATTCCACCCGGCATAAACAAATGCTCCTTCGCCCTTGGAAAAGATCTCTTTCATTTCTTCATAACTTTTGACTCCGCGAATGGTATTTGCTTCACGTCTGGTGATTGCATTTTTCAAAAGTTGTGCTTGCAATTCTACAGAAAGAGCTTCGACTTTATCAAAGAGATCGTCCATATTCACAAAAAGCTTCTGCTTCCTTCCGGGTTTCGGAGCTTCCTGTGAATCGAGAGCGATACGCGGAACGATGACAACAGTTTTATTCGCAACATCTTTCGGGCCGATCTCGATGCGAAGCGGCACACCCTTCAATTCCCATTCAAAATATTTCGCACCTGGTGACATATTATCGCGAGTATCGATCTTTACTCTGAATCCTTTTGATTTCAGCTCTTTATAAATTGCATCAGCTGTTTCAAGTACGATTACTTTTTCTTCGTCCGTCTTGAAGATCGGCACGATCACGGCAACGGTCGGAGCAAGTCTTGGCGGAAGTACAAGTCCGTCATCGTCGGAATGCGTCATAATAAGGCTGCCGACAAGTCTTGTCGAAACACCCCATGAAGTATTCCAGGCATATTGCACAGTGCCGTCTCGTCCCTGGAATTTCAGATCGAATACTTTCGAGAAATTTTGCCCGAGGTTATGACTTGTACCTGCCTGCAAAGCTTTATTATCCTGCATCATTGCTTCAATGCAATATGTTCGAAGCGCTCCGGCAAATCTTTCGCTATCGGTCTTACGCCCTGTGATAACCGGAGTAGCCATAAAATTTTCGGCAAACGTACGATAGACTCCGAGCATCTTCAGTGCCTCTTCTTCTGCTTCTGCTTCAGTTTCATGTGCTGTGTGTCCTTCCTGCCAAAGAAATTCTGCTGTTCGCAAGAATAAGCGGGTACGCATTTCCCATCGCATCACGTTCGCCCATTGATTCATGAGGATCGGCAGATCACGATAGCCCTGCACCCATTTTGCGAACATCGTATAGATCAT
>JANYLL010000288.1 GCA_025357895.1 Ignavibacteriota bacterium | reverse complement strand
CGCACAGATAAAGCAGATAGCACACTATTGTATAAAGTAAATTTCGGAACAGGCGGACCTCTTTGCTATCCGCTGAGCGTCTGTATTGATCCCACCGATCTGCCTGAAGGATCACGTATGGTTATTCGTGATGTTTTCAATGGCTCACAATTCTCATTCGATATGCGCCAGGGAACAATGGTTGGCAACCAACGTTGCATTATTATTCATGATGCAAATATTAATGCGTTCATTATTGAATACACCCCCGGTGTTACCGGTCAGACTGCAGCTCTTGTGCCGCAGAACTGGAATTTCATCTCGTTGCCGGTGATTCCGTCGGATCAGAGTGCTTCGAAGATATTCCCGAATTCAACGGGAACACCGTTCCAGTATGCATCGAATGCAGGCTGGACTCCGGCAACAACTCTTGAATTTGGTCGCGGATATATGATTCACTTCGGAACGGTACTTGATGGAGACGTCACCGGTACACGCTCACAGGTTGTAGATAATGTTCGTTTACATGCAGGTTGGAATTCAGTCGGAGCTGCAAGCTTCCCGACATGTATTTCCGATGGCTATAACAACCTTCCTACAACGTTCCAAACTGTTTTTGTATCGCCGGTACAGGGTACAAATCCAAAAATCGAGACCGAATTCTATGAGTTCGTTCCGACTCGCGGATATTTTAGCTCTGCATATCTTCTTCCGGGACATGGATATTTTGTAAAGGTATCTGATGAAGCGATCTATCATGTACGTGTATCAGCGAACTGTAAAGTTTCCGGAGTGCCAAATGCTCCACTTACTGCAGAACTCGCTCACGTTGCAGTACGTGATGCAGGACAGAATGCACAGGAACTCTGGTTCGGAAATGCTGCTGAAGCAACAACGAAGAACTTTGAGATGCCTCCTTCGTTTACCGGTTTTGATGCACGTTTCGCATCGAACAACGGAAACATTTCAGCAACAGGCGATAAGCATGTTGTAAATCTTGCTTCGAAGAACTATCCGGTTGCGATGAATTTTGATAATGTCACAGGCACTGTCGAAGTTCGCGATCTGACGGGCAATTTACTCGGCTCAGCTTCAAATGGCGGTTCAGTTGTTATTACTGATCGTAACGTGAAGTCAGTTGTTCTCTCTCTGAAGAGTGGCGCTGCACAGAATGCTTCTGGATATTCGCTCGAAGCGAACTATCCGAATCCATTCAGCTCAGTTACGAACATTAACTATACTGTTCCAGCTGAAACATTCGTAACCATTACGATTACGAACGCACTTGGTCAGGTTATTGCAACTCCTGTTAACACCGTTGTTGCAAATGGACCGCACAGTGTCACTTTTGATGCTTCGAAACTTTCTGAAGGTACGTATTTCTATACGATCCGCGCAGGAAGCTTCGTCCAGACGGAAAAGATGACCGTTACAAAATAAACGTTACTTCCGTAAGGAAGTAGGTGAAATCTTTTTGCGAAGCGGAAGTTAGTATAGACACTAACTTCCGCTTTGTGATTTTAGTAAAAAAGATAATTTATGAAAAAGTATATAACGCTAATCGTTCTTCTTGCAGCATTCGGCGCTGCGAAAGCCCAATTACCGGAGTTTAATTTGCATGTGAAATTATTTATTAATAATGATTCAGCACGGACTGTCGTATTTGGCTATGATCCTGCAGCATCAGATTCCATGAAGTATAATAAAGAAACATGGTTTTCAGATGAATTCCCCGGCGGTGAGCAGGAATACCCGCCTGGTCAACCCGGCGATCTTGATTTTCGAATGACAGGATATTATATAAGCCGTCCGGAATTACAGGGCGGCGGACCGATCGATATCAGAAAAAAACCTGCGCTCGATAGTTTTATCTTGAAGTATGAGATGGACATTCAGTTCGTACCCGGCACAACAAATGCAAAAATTCAGTGGAATCCACAGGAGATTCCTGCTAAAATAAATTACCTCACTCTTGCTTCATATCATTTTCCTCACACCATACGATTGGATATGAAAAAGCAGTCCTCATTTATTTTACCGTTGAAAGATAGCGGCGAGAGTTTGTATTCGAGTATGATCTTAACACTGTATTATAATACAACAGAACTCGAGAAATTGGGAGTCAATTCAGAATCTGCATCCAATGAAGAATTGTCACTCTATCCGAACCCCATGAATTCCCATAGTAAGCTGCATTTTATGCTGAATGAAGATAGCCGCGTAACACTTTCAGCATATGACGTTACGGGGAAAAAAGTTTATACTCAGATCATAGATGGTATAAAGGGTGAAAATATTATAAATTTGACGAAGAATGATCTTTCGTCTCATCCCGGAGTTTATTTGATCAGGCTAAGCGGAAGCCAGGGAAGTCATTCCTTCGAAAGGTCAAATACGATAATCGTCCGTTAGAGACATCGATTGTGGCGAAGACTACCGTTGAGACCTTAACCTTGCTTTTCGATCAGGAACAGGCTGCAAAGCCTCCTGTGAAGGAGATAAGCACTGAGCCGCTGACAGTTACCACGCTTACGAAGGCTATTCGTGATATATTGGAATCCAATTTTGCTGAAGTGACCGTTGAAGGTGAAATATCGAATTTTACCAACCATCGTTCCGGCCATCGATATTGGACGTTAAAGGATGAGAACGCTCAAATTTCCTGCGTCTTTTGGAAAACCCGCCAGTTATCATTCGATCTTCAGGACGGTCAAAAAGTCCTCTGTCGCGGAAGACTTAGTGTATATGCTCCCCGCGGAAATTACCAGTTCGATATCTTCCAGGTTCGTCCGTTGGGAATCGGAGCATTGCAGCTTGCTTTCGAAGCACTATATAAAAAACTTTTTACCGAAGGTCTTTTTGATGAAAGCCGCAAACGGCAAATTCCAAAATTCCCTAAAAAAATAGGTATCATCACAAGTCCCACCGGAGCAGCACTCCATGATATGCTGACTGTTCTGCGCAGAAGATATCCGTTATCGGAAGTGTTGTTTCGGCCGGCTGCAGTGCAGGGAATCGGAGCAGAATTGCATATTGCGCGGGCAATTCAGGAAATGAATTTGCTTCCGGCAAATGAACAACCCGATGTTTTGATCGTTGGCAGAGGAGGCGGTTCGCTCGAAGACCTTTGGGCATTTAATGAGGAAGCAGTTGCGCGGGCAATATACGCTTCGAAAATCCCGATCATCAGCTCCGTTGGGCATGAAGTAGATGTGACAATCGCTGACTTTGTCAGCGATCTTCGTGCTCCGACACCAACTGCAGCAGCAGAGCTTGCAACGCCTGATAAGAATGAGTTACTTTCTGCAATATCATCTTCCACCTCTGCAATGGATTATTTTATGAAGCGAAAGATTTCCGATCTTGGAAATGAACTCCGAAATTATGCAAACGGATACGGTCTAATAGGACCTATAAGACATATTTTATCGGAAAAAAAAACAAGTGTTATTTTATCAGCGAAGAGAATACAATCAAAGGTCGAACATGTTTTAGAACTTACTGAAGCCCGTTCTCAGAAGCACAATGCAACACTTCGTGCTTTAAATCCTTATGCTGTTTTAGAGCGGGGGTATACAATTGTTCAGGATCAAAGTGGTAAAATTATCGGAAAAGCAGCACATATCCCCGAGAAAAATGACGTAGAGATAGTCTTTAGCGACGGGAAAGTACGCGTTCGGCGAACGGCTTAGATTAGCCGAATGTTTTACGTATTCTATGGCCAAAGAAAAATCCGATCTCAGTGCATTTGAGTCTGAATTCGATCGTCTTGCAAAAATTGTCGGACGACTTGAAGAAGGCAATATCCCTCTTGAAGAGATGCTGAAACTCTATGAAGAAGGCACGGTACTGGCAGCTAAACTTTCCGATACTTTAAAACAGGCTGAGTTAAAAGTTCGTACACTATCGAAAGTTCATGAAGAGCTTGTCAGCTTTGAAACATCAGAGTTTGACGAAGAGTAGAATCAGATTCATAATAACGGTAGGCGCAGGGCTTTAGCCCGCGAACACGCTTCAAGATTAGACATTCTCGCAGGCTAAAGCCTTGCGCCTACCGCGAAAGAATATTTTAAGATAAATGCAAAATTTCGAACAATATCCCTACTTAAAAAACATCGCTTATCCCCAAGATCTTCGCAAACTTGCCGAAACAGATCTTCGCGGAGTCAGTGATGACGTACGGGAATATTTGATCGATACGATCTCACAGATCGGCGGGCATTTCGGCGCAGGGCTAGGTGTTGTTGAATTAACCGTTGCCTTGCATTATGTTTTTGATACTCCAAAAGATAAATTAATATGGGATGTCGGGCATCAGGCGTATCCGCATAAAATACTTACCGGAAGAAAAGAACGTCTTCATACTATTCGCAAAAAAGACGGACTTGCTCCTTTTTTACGAATGGATGAAAGCGAGTATGATGTTTTTGGTGCAGGTCATGCTTCGACTTCGATCAGTGCAGCATTGGGTGTTGCCACAGGCCGGGATTTAGCCGGCGAGGATTTTAAGGTTGTTGCTATCATCGGTGATGGTTCGATGACCGGAGGTATGGCGTATGAAGCGCTCAATAATTGCGGAGTCCTGAAAAAAAACATTATTGTTATTTTAAATGACAATCAAATGTCCATAGCACCGAATGTCTGGTCAGTGCATAATTATTTTAATACTGTTCTTACATCTCCAGCGCTTCGGAAGATCAAAGATAAAGTTTGGGATGCAGCCGGCGATCGGGTCAGGTTGGCAGGCGGTAAGATCATTGGCGGATTAAAAGCTACATTCACTCCGGGTATGCTCTTCGAAGCATTGGGTTTTAAGTATTTCGGTCCCATCAACGGACATAATGTTGTTAAACTTGTTGAGATGCTCCGCTTTGTAAAAGATCAGCAGGGACCTATACTCCTTCATGTGATCTCTGAAAAGGGTAAGGGCTATGCTCCTGCCGAATCTCATGTGCAGCGCTATCACGCTGCCGGCGGAGCATTCGATAAATTTACGGGTACAGCAATTGCAAAGCCGGTAACAACTCCTCTTCCACCGGATTATACAAAAGTTTTCGGAATGGCTCTCTTAGAGATCGCAAAAGAAAATCCGAAAGTAATCGGCATCACTGCGGCAATGCCGGACGGCACGGGATTGAATATCTTGCAAAAAGAAATGCCGGAAAGGTTTTTTGATGTCGGTATTGCTGAACAGCATGCTGTTACCTTCGCCGCCGGAATTGCGACACAAGGATTTACCCCGGTTTGTGCTATCTACTCAACTTTTTTGCAACGAGCTTTCGATCAGATCATTCATGATGTCAGCATTCAAAATCTGAATGTGATCTTCGCCCTTGATCGCGCAGGACTTGTCGGAGCCGATGGGCATACCCATCATGGAATGTTTGATCTTTCGTATCTGCGCCTGATCCCGAATATGACGGTGATGGCTCCGAAAGACGAGCAGGAATTGCGCGACATGCTTTTTACGGCAACCGAATTTCAACAAGGTCCCATCGCGATGCGGTATCCGCGTGGTAATGGTATCGGCGTTCCTCTTGCTGCAAGCGGATTCAATACATTGCCTATTGGCAGAGGTGAGATCATGCGAGATGGAAAAGACGGAGCGATCGTGGGAATCGGTCCGATCCTATACGAAGCAATAAAAGTGGCTCAAGATCTTGAGCATGAGGGAATATCTCTTGCCGTTGTAAATGCCCGATTTATTAAGCCTCTTGACGAAGACCTACTCGAAGGCTTAGCTGCAAGATTCCCGAATATCATCACCCTCGAAGAGAACGTCATCATGGGCGGCTTCGGAAGTGCAGTTGCTGAGTTTTATGCAGAAAAGGGACTTTCGCCACGTTTGAAATTCCTTGGCTATCCCGATGCTTATGTCGAGCATGGAGCCCCTTCAGAACTTATAAATGACCAGGGGCTGAATCGGGAAGGGATTCTTAAGAGCATCAAAGGTTTTTTGAATGAAATCGAAGTTCGAAAATGAGTCAAAATAAGCAATTCCAAAAAAATAATGAAAAATTATTGTTTGCGGTTGTAACTTTGACGATCTAAATCGTTTTACTAATGGGGCTTCTTCACATATTTTCGACCGAAGCGCCCCTGGATTCTCCCATATCACCAGCCAGTGAACATCTTTTTTAGAACTTATTTGCCGTTTTCGTGTATTATAGTATATAATACATTTCCTTTACATTTCCTTTTAATTTTTTCGGAACGTACCAATGTCATCTCTGAGAATTCGTATAAATATTTTCTTTGTAATTTCTCTTTTCGCATCACAGGTTATTGCCCAGGGAGTGGAGCGAAATACCAAAAACGATCAATTCGACGATGGCTCTATGGAAAAGGCCAGAAACGAATATTGGAATAATATCCGAACTTCAGGCGAAGAAAAAGATCTTGGAAAGATCGAATTGAATGCGTATAATGCAATGCGTTCAATGCAGAACCGCGCTGCTTTTAAGTCGCTCGGTTCTCCGGCATGGCAGGGAATTGCAGGAAGTCAGGAAGGGCATAACAGTGGGCGTGTTCGTGATGTTGCTGTTGACCCGAGTAATCCGAATGTGGTCTATATAACTACTTCTGCAGGCGGTGTCTGGAAAACTCTTGATATTACTGCAAAGCCGATCCAATGGATCAGTCTTTCTGACAGGCTGCCGACTCTGATGGGTGGAGCGATCGCTATAGATCCATTACATCCGAATAATCTTTTGCTCGGCACGGGCGAACCTGAAGGAGACGGATATAAATTTCCGCCTGGACAAGGTCTTTACCATTCAACGGATGGGGGAAATAACTGGACAAGTGTAAATAATAATGGCACGTCCTATACCCAAATTCTTTTTGATTCTCTTAATTCGCAAATCGTTTATGCAGCATATGCACAGTCAAATTTTCCGCCTCTTAATGCAGGTCTTATTAAATCAACGGATGGCGGTTCAACATGGCGTAAGCTCTCCTTGAGTTTGGCAGGACCCCTTTCAATCGCATATAATACTCATCAACCTCTCACTCTTGTTGTCAGCGGATATGGAAGTATTTATAGGTCAGCAGATTCAGGAGCAACATGGACGAAGGCTGTGACTGGCATTTCCGGTAATCTTGGACGCATTTCAGTTGCGAATGCTCCAAGTGATCCCAATCTTTATTATGCTTCGATTGGCACAGTTTTAAGCGGAACAGTTCGTCCTACGTTAGGCGTCTGGATGTCAACAAATGCAGGGTTAACGTGGAAAAAAATGATGGGATATAATCCTTCATCACCAGCCAGTTCAACCAACCCGAATCCTCTCGGTCAGCAGCAGGAGTGGTGTAATTCAATCACGGTACGGCCATCTTTGGGAAGACAAATTTTTGTCGGTGGGCTTGATTTATATACTTCGAATGACAGCGGAGTTCATTGGCAGCAGCTTTCGGCATGGAATCCGCCGCTCCATAGTTTTCCCCCTAATTATATTCATGCAGATCACCATCACCTTGCTTTTGCCGGTAATACGCTTTATGATTGCGGAGACGGCGGAATTGCCAGCGCAAGTTCCCAATCTTCATTCGGCAATTGGAATACGGCTATTAACGAAGGACTTGCAACTCTTGAATTTGTTGGAGTAGATGCTGATAAAAATTTTACATTTGTTACCGGTGGCTGTCAGGATAATTCGACCAACAGAGCATTAATAGCAGATAAGGATTTTACCCAGACAAATCCCGGGGATGGTGGTCGTGGCTGGGTGTCATCGAATGACCCAAACATCGTTTATACGACGTATGTTTATGCAACATTTTATAAGTCACTTGATGGGGGAAGAACTTTTAATCAAAATTCTATTCAATCCACATCGGGATTAGCCGGTGACAATGTCCAATTTTATCCTTCATATGATGTTTCTCCTGATGGAAACGTCGTTGCGTATGGTGGAGGAACTCATATCTGGACGAGCACAAGCGGAGGTGATGATAGTTTCACATTGAAAAGCGATAAAGGAATAGGGAATGCGAGCGGGATACATATTTTTCAGGGTGAAGACGCTTCTGCATATTTTTGGGCTGGATCAGGTACGAATCTTTGGAGAACTACTGATCAAGGCGCAACATGGCTGAATAAAAACATTAGTGAATCTGTCGCAGGGATTACCTCTAATCCGAAAAATCATAATGAAATTTATGTTGTAACTCAGGGTATCGGAACAACGCAGAAACATTTCTTTAAAAGCGAAGATGGCGGAGTTACTTTCACAAATCCCGCAACAAATTTCCCAAATATTGGATGTTGGACGGTTGCCTTTAGTCCGAAAAACGGCAACCTATATGTCGGTACCGATAAGGGAGTGATATATTCCGCAGATGGCGGCGTAACATGGAATCCACTTATGAATGGAATGCCTCTTGCCGAAGTGTTAACCTTAAAGATCAAAGGTCAGGGAAGTGATACACTTCTTGCAGGTACCTATGGTCGGGGTATGTTTTGGACGGATCTTTCTATTCTTGCAGGGGTGCCATCAACAGGAAGTCCTCTTCCCCTTTCGCTTGAGCCGAGCTATCCGAATCCGATCACATCGAGTAATGCATCTATGAATTTCACGATTAATAATTCGGGCATTGCAACAATTACCCTATTCGACGTTTTAGGTCGTGAACTTCGTGTCCTCGAAAAAAATTATTTCGAAGCGGGTAAACATCAAGTGACGTTCACAACCAACGATCTTGCTAAAGGCACGTATTTTGTGATGCTGACTGCGAATGGAAGAGCAGTATCGCAGAAGATCATTGTGGAGTAAATTTAATATGTCGTTGCGAGGAAGGAGCGATAGCGACTGACGAAGCAATCCCCTGAGGTTAGCAATCATTTCAGGGATTGCTTCGTCATCGCTCCGCGATCCCTAATTCTTCATTTTCAATTCCTCAAATATTTCTTTTCCGATCGCGAAAAGATTCATTTCATCAAAGTCCTTTGTAATGATCTGCGCGCCTATCGGCAATCCATTCCGATCAAGTCCGACGGGAATGCTGATCGCAGGATTTCCTGAAATATTTGCGCTGACGGTGAAGATGTCATTAAGATACATGGCAAGCGGATCGTTGATCTTATCACCAATTTTGAATGCAGTGGTCGGAGTTGTTGGTGTTAAGAGCGCATCGCATTCCTTAAAAACATTTATGAAATCCTCTTTTATGAGCCTGCGTACTTTCTGTGCTCGAATATAATACGCATCATAATATCCTGATGAGAGAACGTACGTACCAAGCATGATGCGTCTTTTTACTTCAGGTCCGAAACCCTCTGAACGAGAACGGACATAGGTTTCAAGCAATGTTGCACTCTCTTTCGCCCGTTTACCGTAGCGGATGCCGTCAAAGCGAGCAAGATTACTGGACGCTTCGGCAGTCGTCAGAATATAATATACTGCAACGGCGTATTTAGTATGCGGCAAAGAAACCGGAATTAGTAGACATCCGGTTTTCTCTAATTTTTTCTTTGTTGCTTCAATGGCTTCACGAATATCAGGCTCGATTCCCTCGCCGAAATATTCTTTCGGAATTCCGATTCGCAATCCTCTAACATCTTTTTGTGATCCGAGAGAATATTCTTCGACCGGAATATTTACACTTGTCATATCATGATCATCATGCCCTGCCATTACTTCAAGAGCAGAGGCAGCATCTTCAAGTGTTTGGCTGAACGAACCAACTGTATCGAATGAACTTGCAAAAGCCGTTAAACCATAGCGCGAAATTCTTCCGTACGTAGGTTTCAAACCTACAGTACCGCAAAATGCTGCAGGCTGGCGGATCGAACCGCCCGTATCTGTTCCGAGTGCTAAACGAACGGCACCACAAGCAACAGAAACAGCACTGCCGCCTGATGAACCGCCGGGGACTTTGGTAATGTCCCAGGGATTAAGCACAGCACCATAGGCAGAATTTTCATTTGATGAACCCATGGCGAATTCATCCATATTCGTTTTGCCAATAAAAACCGCTCCCGCTTTCTGCAATCGTTCAACGCACGTTGCAGAATAAAGCGAAGTAAAATTTTCTAAAAATTTCGAACCGCAAGTAAGGTGAGCATCTTTTAGTGCAAGAACATCTTTGATCGCAACGGTCATGCCATCAAGTTTACCTGAAGAAGCAGGATATTTGCCTGCCTCAAAAACTTCGAGGAAGCAGTTGTATTTTTTATTAAGAGTCTTTGCGTTTTCGAATGGAGTCATGATATAAATTTCAATTGTGTCATTGCGAGGAAGGAGCGAAGCGACTGACGAAGCAATCTCCTGAGGTTTACTACAAAACTCAGGAGATTACTTCGTCGGGCTGAAGCCCTCCTCGCAATGACACGATAACGAAAAAGGATACTACAGTATCGCAGATTCCTGTAATCTGAACAAACAGAGTCGTGTTTTGAATTGTCACAATGTTTTTTCGAAATCTCTCCATCGGTTTTCTTTTCTGCGCTTTTTTTGTGCAGCAAAATGCAGTTCTTTATGCTCAAGGAAGCAGCGATATACGATCTGCATTAGGAAAAACGCCCCATCTCTCCCTTGTCCTCTCCGGAGGCGGAGCGCGGGGTTTTGCGCATATCGGAGTTTTAGAAGTTCTTGATTCCGCTCATATTCCGGTTGATCTTATTGTCGGAACAAGTATGGGTGCCATTATAGGAGGGTTGTATGCTGCCGGGTATTCCCCGAAAGAGCTTGAAAGAATGGCTGTGAGCACGAATTGGGCTGATGTATTTAATTTAAGTGACGATTCACGGCGGCCCGAACGCACGTTCGGAAGAAAGGACGAAAAGACCTCGCTGCTTTCACTTCGCTTCAATGGTTTTTTCAAAGCTGTTCTTCCACAAGCCATTTCAAGCGGGCAGCGTCTTACGATGCTTTTGAATTCCCTTGTCATTAATGCTCCGTATGGCAACGAGCAAGATTTCCTGCATAATCTGCGCCTGCCATTAGTTGTTCTGGCAACGGATATTGTAGCAGGTACAAGAAGATTGATCACGCATGGCGATCTGACAGCCGCTATTCGGGCAAGTGCTACAGTGCCATTGCGTTTCTATCCACTGGCACATGATTCTGCATTGCTTGTTGACGGAGGCTTGCTTTCCAACGTACCGGTTGATGTTGCAAAAGATTCAGCCGGGTCCGATCTCGTTATTGCATCGAATACGACGGCAGAACTTCGCAGCCGCGCGGATATTGCATCGCCCTGGGATGTTGCAGATCAGGTGATCACGGTAATGATGCGCAGAGAAAATATTGAGCAGATGAAACGCGCAGATCTTGTCATGACCTCTGATCTTGGGCACGGAGCGCCGGATGATTTTCAAAAGGCAGATCTTTATATTGAAGCCGGCAGGGAAGCTGCACGAAAAGGGTTGCCCCGGTTACTGGAAATCCTTTCGCATTCACCAAAAACAAATACTCCGCCGGACGCTGCTGAGGATAAAATAATTCTTCCGGTATTGAGTGACGTGCGAGTATATGGGACTTCCAGGTCAAATGGCGATTCACTCATGGCGTTATTCCGGAATGTGATAGGAAATTCGCTGACAAACTCTTCGTACAAAAAAAATATCGAGATCCCTTTACTTGCATTTATGCGAAGGCATGGCTACTCTCTTTCAAGAATTGATAGCGTTCGCATTGGTCCGAATCAAAACAGCGTCGAAATTTTCTTAGATGAGGGACGGATCGGAAATATTATCGTCAAGGGTTTGAACTCAGTTCAGGAGGAATTGGTGATGGATGAATTTGCACTTTCTCCCGGAGAGGTTTTCCGAATGGATGCAGGGGAAAATGGATTGCGCAACCTAACGGCTACAGGATATTTTTCATTTGCAAGCCTTGAATTGATCCATTCGCAGGACTGGAAAGGCACCCAATTTTATATTCGTAACGATACGACGATACATGCTGAGCAGAGTTTCCCGGTCTCGGCTTCTTCAACGTCATTGCAGATCACCGTTGTAGAGCGGGCAACGAATATTTTGCGATTGGGCGGACTTGCAGATAATGAGTTCGGTGCGCAGTTCTCAATGCAATATGCCAATCAAAATCTGCTGGGATACGGAACAGAGTTCTCATTAACAGGAGGCGTCGGAGGTCTTTCCCGGTATGCAATTTCTCAATTATCGACACCGAAGCTTTTTCTTTCGTTTACCACCTTTGATCTAAGCTTGTATGCAGCATCCAAAGATATTTCCGTCTATTCGCTAACACCGAATATTGCTGCAGGAAAATTTACGGCTCATGTAGACGATGTTGTGCGTGAGGCACGAGATATAGGCGGCAGACTGCGATTGGGAGGCGAAGTCGGAAGATTGGCGCTGCTTACCGGAGAAATACGAATAGAAAAACAGCGAAGTTATTCTACGCTGAGCCAAACCGTTATTACTCCTCGTACTACGCTTACAGCAGTGAAAAGTGAATTAACTATTGATTCACGTGATGATGCTGATTATCCGCATTCAGGTACATTATTGCAGGGCAATTACGAGATCGGCACAGGTTTTTTCGGAGGCAGTGAACGCTACACAAAAATTTACGGACTCTTCGAACAAACAATTCCGCTATCGCGACTCCATACATTCCTTCCAAAAGTTGAGATCGGTGTAGGGGATCGAACAGTGCCGCGGCTTGAACAATTTGATCTCGGCGGCATTGAAAGTTTTTACGGACTTAATGCGTATGCACTGCGCGGAAAGCAGATGGTTCATGGAAGTTTGACGTATCAGATCTTTATTCCGAATGCACTCTTTTTCCCGACATTTGTTACATTCCGATATGATATCGGCGCGATGTGGGTCGAACCGGAATCCATTAAGTTTGATGCATTTGTTCATGGAGCAGGTGCTCAGATAGGCTTTAAGACGCCTATCGGTTTGGCGCGTTTTGCAATAGGCGAAAATTTCCGCTTTGCTCAGAGCAAGGCAAAGCCATTGCTTCTTAATAATCCGATCTTTTATTTTTCTATCGGAGCAAATTTATGAACATCATCATTACAGGAGCTTCTAAAGGAATCGGTTTGGCGATCGCAAAAACGTTTGCGAAGCAGAATGAAAAACATGCTATTGGAATCTGTTCGCGGAAAAAAGATGAACTCGAAACCGCAGAAAAAGAGCTGCGAAGCATTTCAGCAAAGCATGAATATTTCTCAGCAGTGTGTGATGTATCGCAGGAAAAAGATGTAAATAATTTTGTTGCTGAATTCGAAAAAAAATTCGGAGTAGTTACTATTCTCGTCAATAATGCTGGCTTCGGAATTTTCAAACCAATCTTAGATATTACAAAACAGGAATTCGAATCCGTCCTTGCAACAAATCTTCGCGGCGTTTTTCTCTTCACCCGCGCAGCATTACCAAAAATGCGTGAAGCAAAAACCGGAACCGTCGTCACCATCAGCTCGCTTGCCGGAAAAAATGGCTTTGCCGGCGGCGCAGCGTATTGCGCATCGAAATTTGCCGTGCGCGGAATGATGCAATGCCTCTTCTTAGAAGTCCGCGAAGATAATATCCGCTTCGTCACCATCTGTCCCGGAAGCGTTGAGACCGATTTTTTCATTGATGAAAATCATGGTTCTGCAATAAAATCCAAAAAAGCCCTGATGGCGCAGGATGTTGCTGATTGCGTAGCCCTTGCCGCCAGCCTTCCGCAAAACGCCGATATTTCCGAGATAGATATCCGACCGACGAATCCGAAGGGTTGAGAACGGATTTATTATTGCTCGATTAAAGTTCTTTGTAAGCATTAATATTCTTCTTCAAACCCATTATGAACACACGAATATTTTTAGTCATAAGTCTTTTGTTTTTTGCAACTTCCAGCGATGCACAAATAATGTTTGATAACAACGGATGTTTAGTAGATTATGGTCAGCTTTTTACTTGGTGGACTAATTGGGGTGAAAATATCACTCAATCTACCACAAGTTCAAGTACTGCCACTCTTATTAATTTTTTCACTTCTGCTCCTAATATTGGAAGCGTTGATGGTAACTATTGGGGTGCAAATATTGACCCTGATAATAACCCTCCATGTACTGCTATTCAGGTTGCTAATGGTCATTGGAATACTGGTAATTGTAGTGAAGTTGACTGTAATGTACCATTTACCGTTGCTGCAGCCCATGCCCTTTCGCCTGCTCCCTCACGCGGCTTTACTGTTACGTGCAACGGAGCATTTGGAGAAGATGGCATTAAGCCAAAAGAAAACAAAATTTTT
>JANYLL010000221.1 GCA_025357895.1 Ignavibacteriota bacterium | reverse complement strand
ATAAAAGGAGCAGCAGCAGAATATTCATAAACAACTACCTGCCAGCTGCATGTAGCATTGCCGGCATAGTTGTGAACATTATGTGCTTCGATAGTACAAGTGCGGTTCGGCGCAGTTCCCTGCACTAAATAGCTGTATTTTGTAGCTGAGCCATTAAACGCCATATACCCAGACCACGGGCGAATAGTTTGATTTGCATAGTAGCCATAGCCATACTGAGGATAGCCGAACTGTGCGCCATAAATAGCATAAGCGGAATAATTGCCGTAATCATAGGTCTGTCCATTCGGCCATGAATCGGATCCACCGCAAATAACCGTTCCATCACCTTCAACTTTGATCTTGTTCGTTACAAGATTAACAAAGCGAAAATTGAACGGAAGGACTATCTCATTCGAGACATTATAATAAACGGCGTTATTATTGAGTTCGGTAATACTCGTTCCTTGTCCATCGATGGTGCTAAAAGGAGTAGCATCGGCGCGGACATTATAAGTACCACAGGTATACTGAGCCTGAGCAGCCGGCACAAGTGCCAACCACGCAAACGCAAATAAACCAAGAAGCAAAGCGTAGATTTTTTTCATGACTGTAATTCGTTATATTTAAGTTGGTTAAGATGATTTATTCAAAAAACTTCCTCTGAGAAAAACCTCTCCAACATGAGATTTCCTCTTTTCCATCACAACTATGACACGCGAACATGCCCATTTGTGACAGCCCCTGCAATTCTTTTTTTGCAGGAATTGGTACTTTGGCACAATATTCGAGTTCAAATATACGAAATTTTTGGAAGGTTCGTTCAATTTTTCTTTAAAACCTGAGGTTTTCGGAATTTAAAAAATAACCCGTATTGCTCGAAAGGCTCGGTTGTTAAGGCAAATACTATCTCCGAAAGTCCAGTCTCAAAAATATTTTTGAGTAGGGAATGCGCATTCTCCAAAAACCAGACAAGGGAATTATTCAGTTCTCTAACCCTTTAGTATGTACCCAAAATGCGGATTTCTCACGAAAGAAAAAAAAATATCACGATCTATCCGCTCATTGCGGCAGTGACAGTACGTCTTGCTGCAATTCCATTTTTGGATTACTCAAAAGCTGCATTAATGGAATATGGCATTATCGCCCGAAATATACTTTCCGGTGCAGGTTATTCCTATTCCTGGCAGCATACAAACGGAAGTATTGTCACTCTTCCTACAGCATACATGCCTCCGGGGCAGGTATTTATGCAATACATGTTCTTGGGATTATTTGGTGACAGTCACGCCGGCATAATCGCAATTTACCTTTTCCAGATCATTCAGGCATGTGTTTTTATTTATATAGCCGGCAAAATAGCCGACCTCCTTTTTAAGTCTGAAAAAGGAACTGCGGCGACTCTTTGGCTTGCTGCTCTCTACCCTCCTTTCATTTATGTGACAATGACTTTCGGCGTATCAAGTTCAGCGCTTCTTCTCAATGCTCTTACCTTATATATAGGAATTAAATTTTGCGAAGTATTGCAACGGGGCACACAGTATCTACGATTCTCTTTGCTGCTCGGGCTATCATGTGGATTGCTGTTGCTATTTCGGGGTGAGTCTCCGATTATCGTTGCTTCCACCTTACTAATGATAATATATTTGAATCGAAAGAGGTTACAGTTAGCATTCCTCTATACAAGTTTAGCCGCTCTTGTTGCAATTAGTATTCTGGCTCCGTGGACGATTCGAAATTATTTCGCTTTCGATCGTTTCATACCGATCTCCACTAATGGCGGATTTAATTTCTGGAGGGGCAATAATGCACTTACGACAGGGAGTCCATGGACAGAAACAGGCGGACCGTTATGGTCTACTGATGAAATATGGAATGAGATCGAACCCCATCTTGATGAAAAAGGAGATTTTGATAAAATCAGTTCGGATGTTCATGCGCGAGAAGCAATAAAATGGATCAAGGAAAATCCCGGACAGGCCGCTCTTCTTTCGCTCAAAAAAGCCGTAATTCTCTGGACTATTGATATCCGCAGCAAGATGGGCGGCACAGCAGGCTATATCATTATCTACGCAATGACGCTGGCAGCATTTCTTTCAGGAATATTGTTTATCCGCCGCAATAAGATATCAC
>JANYLL010000207.1 GCA_025357895.1 Ignavibacteriota bacterium | reverse complement strand
TGAGCATTGGCGATAGCGTAATTATGCTTGCAGATGCTACCGATGCATTCAAAACCATGCCTGCCGGGATGTTCATCTATGTAGCAGATGCCGACGAGACTTACCATAAAGCATTAGCTGAAGGTGCAACATCTATTATGCCGCCATCCGATCAGGAATATGGCAGAACCTGTGGAATAGCAGATGCTTTCGGAAACACATGGTGGCCGACTACGGGGAAAGAATGAAGGATGAAAAATAAAGTGGTTAGATCCCCTTCAAACGGCTCATGAGACTTTGGTCATTGCATCCGAAATATCTCGATAGTAAGGGACTGGTTGCTTTGTGGCGTGAGACGCTTTTGGCAAAACATGTTCTCGAAGGAAAGACTAAAGGATATAAAAATCATCCACAGCTTGTAAGATTTAAATTTGCCGATGATCCGTTGGAAGCAATAAATTATTATTTACGGATCATCCATGAAGAATCTGTCGCACGGGAATTTCTATTTGATAAAAAGAAATTCAGATACGGTGCAGCAGCAAAAAAGATGAAAGTGACTTTAGGGCAAATGGAATACGAATTCGAACACCTTAAAAAGAAACTTGCAATTCGTGACGATATAAAATTAAAAGAATTGACAATGTTAAAAAATATTCAACCTCATCCTTTATTCAAAATTATTTCGGGAGGAATTGAAGACTGGGAGATCGTTGAAAATAAACAGCCCCGTCTTTAAGGGACGAGGCTATGAATCATTAATTCATATCATAAATGCTTTGCATAGTCGATCATTCCTTGAAAATCGACAACGACTGCCGGCTCGTTGCCGACCGTCCAGGCATCATGACCTTCAGGCAGAAGTGAAACATCGCCTGGTTTGCAATCGAATTCCGTGCCATTATCCATAACAACATGAAGCGTACCGGAAACATGATATTGAAAATGCGGTGCTTCACAGCTATGGGTTTTTGCGAAAGGCTGAACAGATGTCAGCCACCTCCAACCCGGCTCGAATATTCCACGGCCGACAGTTGCACCGCCAACAGTAATGAGTTCAAGACGCCCTTTTGGAAATTCACGGACTTCGTCCGGTGTGCCGAAAGTTTTTAATTCGGCTTGTTTAGAATCTGAATGTGTATGCATATTGGTTAAATAATTAAGTGAATTAACATATGCAAAATTACCGGATTTATTCAACAAAAAATTGTAGAAAAGACGGTAGTTTATGTAAGAATAGGAAGTGGTCGGAGAATTAAAGCGTTTTCCGCAACTCAGCAGGCGTTGAGCCTGTGCGCTTCTTGATAAAATGCGAGAAATGTGATTGATCTCCGAATCGGAGTTCATGGGCAATTTCAGTAATAGTTTTATCGGTGGAGCGGAGTAATGCCTTTGCTTCTAGGAACAGAATATCATGAATGATCTCAAGCGGTGATCTTCCGGTGGATGAACTTACGACATCTGATAAATGCCGTGAAGAAATATTAAGCATCTTGGCATACGCCCATACATTACGCTGATCTGCAAAATGTTTCTCAACTAAATGCTTGAACTGCATTGTCAATTGATCGGAACGAGAAGAATTCTGTATCGTTTTTTTTACATTGCGCTTATAAATTTCGCGGATACGATGGAGCAAAATAAGAATATAGCTTCGAAGAACGAAATCTTTTTCATGAGAGAATCTTGTGTATTCTGCAAGAATATCTTTGAAAGCTTGTTGGATCAACGTACTTTCTTCCTCTGTAATATTAATTATATGCTCAGCATCAAATTCGAGGAAGGGAAATTCAGAACCAATGGGACCTGAGAGAAGCGGCTGAATGAATTCCGTTTTGAAGTGAATGCAATAGCCCTTACAATCTTTAATATGATCGGAAGCATAGAGCATATTTTCCGGAACAATAACAAGATCGTTCGGCAAGAGCCGGCGGTGATCGGTATTGAGTTTTACATCATGATCGCCTTCGAGAAGAAGATAGAGAAGATTAAATTGACGCCGTAATGCCGGAATAGAAGTAGCATTCTTATGCTTATCTTCAAGCGTACCGGGCATGACCATCATGTTGATATCATACGGATTATCATCAAGATTAATAATGCGCTCGAACTTTGCAAGCGTTTCGATGGTAAGAATATTTTTCGACGGCTTCATGGATTTGTAACAATAATAACGTCTCCCGTCGTTCGTCAATCGGTCATCGTCTTTTTTGACGAATGACGATTACCGATAGACCACCGACGATTCCCGTATTTTTGCAGTAATGAATATACTTGTTACTAATGATGACGGCATAAATTCTGCTGGGATCTATGCCCTCGTGATGGCTTTGAAGGAGATCGGAAATGTGATCGTCATGGCTCCGCTCGGTGAGCAATCGGCTGTGGGACATGCGCTGACGGTAAGCCTGCCGCTTCGCGTTACCGAGTTTCATAAAGATGGAGATTTCTTCGGCTTTGCTGTCAGCGGCACACCTGCTGATTGTGTGAAGCTTGCATTGCGGACATTCCTCGCGGAGAAAGATCTTCCGATTCCTGATATTGTCGTAAGCGGCATTAATCACGGAAGAAATACTGCAGTGAATGTAATTTATTCCGGCACAGTAAGTGCTGCGACTGAAGCCACCGTCCTTGATGTTCCGGCTTTTGCAATATCGCTAACGAGTTATCATCCGAAAGCAGATTTCTCCGTAGCAGCAAATTTTGCAAAACGATTTGCTCCGTATGTTGTAAAATCGGGTTTGCCAAAAGGTACATTGCTGAATGTCAATATTCCGGCATGTAAAGAAGATGAACTTGAGGGGATCAGTTATACTCGCCAGGGAAAATCCTATTGGGATGATATGTTCGAGCGGCGGCTCGATCCGCAAGAACGACCGTATTATTGGCTGAAAGGACATTACATTTTAGAAGATAAAGATGAAGATATTGATGACATCGCTATTCGCCAAAATAAGATCAGCATTTCACCGATCCATTATGACCTGACCAATTATGAATTTTTAGATGAGATGCGAAAGGGTTGGAAAAAAGATTTTTAATTAAGATGTCATTGCGAGTCGCGTTGCGACGAAGCAATCAATAGATATGACTTTAGTACTTAAAGAAGCCGCAGCCGCCTTACGCCGCTCGCCTATTATGAGCGTGATGACGGCGATCGTCATTGCTGTTAGTCTGGCAATCTGCGGGATATTTGCAATGCTCACAAAGCGCGCCAACGATTCACTTGAGGAATTCAGAGCAAAACTTATTATTGAAGCATTCTTTGATCCATCCATTGCTAGTGAAGAAGCATCACAAACAACGGATGATAAAATAAAATCTATTATCGGCATCACGTCGCTCAAAACTATTTCAAAAGAAGAGGCGCTGGATGAATATGTAAAAACCTCCGGTGAGGATGTTGAAAAAATATTAGGATATAATCCCCTTCCGGCAAGCGTGCGGATGACGTTTGATAATTTAACTTCAGCTAAAGCGAAAGCAATTCGCAATCAACTTCTGGCAGTTCAGGGTATGAAAGATGTTCTCTACGATGAGAAGTCGCTTATTGCTTTTGAAAAAAGATCTCAGACCTTATATCTGCTTGCATTAGCTCTCGGCGGAGCACTACTTTTAATATCACTTACTATTGTTATTAGTACGATTCGTCTTGCCATCGAAGCGCGCTATGATACGATCCATGCTATGCAGCTCTTAGGGGCAAGGCGAACAACGATTATTTTTCCGTATATTTTAG
>JANYLL010000201.1 GCA_025357895.1 Ignavibacteriota bacterium | reverse complement strand
CCCCACCGGAATTAAGACCCGTCCGCCATCAAGATCTCATCCGCCACGCGATTCATCACGCTCATCATTTACCAGAGCAGGCGAGCGCCCTGCTCTGCGCAAATCATCTTCGCGTTCATCCGCAGCTCCCCATGCTTTTGAATTTAAAATTAAAAAGGATAGCTCATCATCAAAGATAGAAAAACCTTCATTAAAAAATAAAGTTCTTACTGAAGCTCCGACCAAAGAAACAGTCCGGCTCAATCGCTTCATCGCATCTGCCGGAGTTGCGGCGCGACGCAAAGCCGATGAACTTATCTCTCGTGGGAAAGTAACTGTCAACGGAAAAATTGTCAAAGAACTTGGTGTACAGGTTAATCCGAATACCGATCACGTTACTGTTGACGGTAAGACGATTTCGATGAAAACGAAATTCGTTTATCTTCTTTTGAACAAACCGAAAGATGCTATCTCAACAGTAAAAGACGAGACTGATCGCAACACCGTCATGAATTATGTTAATACCCGCGAACGCGTTTATCCTATCGGAAGGCTTGATAGAAATACGACGGGAGTTTTATTTCTTACCAATGACGGCGACCTTACGGCAAGACTTACCCATCCGAAATATAATATCGAACGCGAGTATCACGTTACACTCGATAAGCCGCTGAATAAAGTTGATGCTCAAAAAATTGCAGAAGGCGGAGTTGATCTCGGTGAAGGCGATATCAGTTCATCGGTTCACGTTGCATTTGCTCATGACGATCCGAAAGATGTGTATGTCGTTATCCGTGAAGGAAAGTATCATGAAGTGCGCCGCCTCTTCGAAGCATTCCATTACGACGTAAGAAAACTCGATAGAACCATGTTCGCCGGAATCACTCATCGAGGCATGAAGCGTGGAGAATCAAGAGTTCTCACGCCAAAAGAAATCCGTGATTTGAAGAAAATTGTTGGGCTGGATGCAGGGAGTAAGTTTGATTTTTAATAACTTTACTTATTGGTGATCGCTTCAAAATTACGTTATCTCACCCTTACCAATTAACATCTTAATCTCGTGAAAATGGTCAGGGTTTTGAAGCTCATTCCAATCTTTAAAGATTGCTTTTTCAATATCAAAGCCTCCATTCTTAAATTCTGAAATCCAAAAGCCTTCAAATGATGCAACTGCTGCTAATTTTGATTGCAATCGGATAGCATATGATGATACTTGATAAAAGGCTTCAGCGAGTTGTTTTCGTGAAGCTATACGATATTTTGCCTCCACTACAAGTTTCGCCGTTTGTTCTGTTTTTGATTGCTTTACACCAATAATATAATCAGGGTAATTTCTTTCACCTCTTCCCATTCTAACAGGCAACTGTCTTTCCCAATCAGCAATTTCATAACCAAGTTTTTTTAAGAATGGCTCAATGAGATGTATCTCAACATCCCTTTCATTTTGTAATTGAAGATTCGGAAGGAAATCAATTTTTTGAAGTTTTGGCAATTGAGAAATGTCAAATCCTTTTTCCTTGAATATTACCAAAAGAGCTTCATATTCCTGAGATGTTAAAGGTACACCGGATGGACCTTGCATGTGAGCGCGAACGCCGGGATTATTTTTAAGTATCGCATGTGAATTCAGTTCGCTAAATTCAATTTCGGGTACTTTCATGAAAGATTCAACCCATATCGTACTATGATAATAGAAATAAGGGTCATAAAATCCGTCGGACTTTGCTCTCCCAACAAAATGAATTTTCTTTTGGGGTGTAAGAAAATAAAATATAAGTATATCGCCTCGGCGAGTATCTATATTCCCTTGCCAATAAGATTGGAAATGCGTGCCACCTTCAAATACTCTTTCAAAATCTCCATTATCGTTAACCCCACCTTTAATTATCCATGCTTTAGATGCTTCTGGTAATTCCATACCTTCAATTTCTTCTATAAAATGTGGAGCAAAATCATAGAGAAAGGCGTACATTTCTGCTGAACTTAAACCATGTTCAGTTCTAAAGTTAATCATGACCTTAGATATTTCCATATAGTATAAAGCTCTCTTCTGAGTATCTCTTTTTGGCGGAATCGGAGGTAATATGATTTCGAATTTTTCAAAGATATCCTTTAATAAATAAAACGTACATCTGAAAAAATAAGGTAGAAAATATTGAGGGTATGCTTTGTATAATGCCATTGAAATCTCTTCAATGTAAGCTGTCCAATCGTCACCTGCTATTACAGTTAATGGTACAAGGACTTTATTCTGGGAAAGATATTCATATTCGAAGTCTTGCTCTACTAATTCCTTATATTTTTCTATAGCATCGTCAAGAGAATTGATCCTCCCTTTGCTTACAA
>JANYLL010000178.1 GCA_025357895.1 Ignavibacteriota bacterium | reverse complement strand
CGCGTTGAATTCCTTTTGCTGAAAATGCGGCGGCAAGATTGCAAACCATCGTACCAAACTCACCGTAGGTAATAGATATATAGGGCTTCGCTCGCTCCGTCTTGAAATACAGATACGGCTCATCCTTCAATGCTCCACTCGTTTGGGAGAGGAAGACATCAGCAAGAGTGGGGTATATGGCTTCGTGTACCATAAAACAAAATTACAGCATTTTCCAAGCGTGAATTCAGATTCTCAAAATCCGAGTTCCATTGTCTCACCAATGTGCTCCCCTTTTAATTCAGCATGCTCTATAATTTCCCATTCCTTAAAATTATGTTTGAGCAGACAAATATACTTCAATGTCCATTTTCTTCTATATAACTTATTCTTAAATTCTGCCCATGCCAGTTCGAACATCGGAGGCATCAGGTCTTTGAATCCTATTGTCATGTGCGCATTAAATCGCAAACTCGGTCCGCTGCCTTCGCGAACCTTAAATTTTTTGAAGAAAGATAGAGAAAGAGATTTTTGAAGTTTTTTCAACTCTTCATTTTCTATGAGTGCGGCATAGATTGTATGAAATCCGAATGCACCAAAGCCTTCAACAGAAAGCTCGAATGGAGTTTGTTTTCCCACAAAATCCTGCATAAACTTTTTTACATCAGGCTCAGAATCTTCCGAGATCATGAATGGTTGAATCAGTGTGATATGAGAAGGGCGCTTAAATGCCTCCTTCGATTTATATTTTTCTTCAAACCGCTTTTGGAATTCCTTCACTTCCGAATAAATAGGTTCAGGCGGAATAGCAGCAATAAAATAAAGATTCTGTTTTGACATGTATATAGGTGCTCATTGTTTGGAGGATAATATACAACAATGTTTGAGATCAACTACCTTCAGCAATCTTCCTCTTCGCCTCCCTGCACGCCGGACAATACCAAATCTGAGCGCGACTTAAATTTTTATGCTCATCATCCTGAAACCATTGAAGCAGGTAAAAAGTATCCTGTGCCATCGGAAAGTTTTTTTTCTGGAATACAATGTATGAGCTATCTGGATCATCTTTTCGGACTGCGATAACTACGGTATCGAGTTTCAGATGTATTTTATGGAGAGGGCAAATCGCTTCACTCTGATCACCGGCGATCAGCACATCTTCATGTGGCTCAAATCCCTTGCGAAGCAGAAAAAATGCTGCAACCAGAAGAATAAAGAAAATAATATATTTAGGTTGCAGAAATTTTCTCATCTTATATATTTTTTTTCATCCTTCCGCTTTCATCCTTGCTAAATATGTATCGCCTCTCCCAAAGCTACCGAAGTTGCTTCCATCACCGCTTCTGATAATGTCGGATGCGGATGCATCGTCTTCAAAATGCTTTCAGCGGTCGCACCATGTGAGCGGGCAAGCACAAGTTCTTCGAGCATTTCAGTTGCTTCACTTCCGATGATATGTGCGCCGAGTAGTTCGCCATATTTTGCATCGAAAATAAGTTTGACGAAGCCTTCAGTATGACTTATCGCTCGAGCTTTTCCGATCGCACTGAAAGGAAATTTACCGATCTTGATCTGCATTCCCTTTTCTTTTGCAGCTCGTTCGGTTAAGCCCACGGATGAAACCTGTGGCTGGCAATACGTGCAGCCGGGAATATTATCGTAATCGACCGGATGCGCGCTGCCCGTTGCAATATGCTCGGCAGCTACAAGACCTTCGCTCGTTGCAACGTGTGCAAGCCATGGCGGACCGGCTACATCGCCGACAGCATAGATACCTTGCACACTTGTCTGCATATTTTCATCAACATCAATGAAGCCTTTCGTCATCTTCATACCGAGCGCTTCCAATCCAATATTTTCCGTATTGCCTTGTACGCCGATTGCGATCAGAGTACATTCGGCTTCGATCTTTTCTTTCTTTCCGTCGGCAGATTCGATCTCGACGGTCGTTCCGTTCTTGCCTGCCACGACGCTATTCACTTTCGTATTTGTGAAGATCGTCATTCCTTTTTTCTTGTAGAGCTTTTCAAGTTCTTGCGAGACTTCCGTATCTTCAACAGGTAAAATATTCGGCATCATCTCGACGATGGTGATCTTCGTGCCAAATGTATGATAAAAATATGCGAACTCAATTCCGATCGCGCCGGAGCCAACGATCGTCATCGAAACCGGAATATGATCCATTGACATTGCTTCGGGGGCGGTCAAGATCTGCTTTCCATCAGCTTTAAGATTCGGAAGCAATCGGGCGCGGGCACCGGTTGCAATAATAATTTTATTTCCTGTGACTGTGCGTTTGGTACCGTCTTTGGTTGTTACTTCAATCGAATTTTTTCCGGTAAGCACACCATTTCCCGGAATCACTTCAACTTTATTTTTTTTCATCAGATATTCAATACCTCTGACGTTGCGATCTACAACTCCGCGTGAACGCTGAATGATCTTTGTAAAATCTACTTTCAGATTATCATAAGTGATCCCCCATTCCTTCGGTGCTTCGAGGAAAGATTCATAAATTTCTGCATTGCGAAGCAGCGCTTTGGTTGGAATGCAACCCCAATTCGTGCAGACTCCGCCAAGCTTTTCACGCTCGATAATTGCTACTTTTTTTCCAAGCTGAGATGAGCGTGTTGCCACAGGTTCGCCGCCGGGTCCGCCGCCGAGAACAATGACATCGAAATCGTATGAGTGCTGAGTGCCGAGTTCTGAGTTCTGAGTTGGAGCAGCAACAACCGCACCATTTTGACTTTCGACTTTTGACTTTTGACTTTCCGCCTTAGGCGGGTTTGAGATGAGATTTGCCATAAAAAAAATTACAAAATTTGAGCGCGAAGATAACAATTATGAGCGAGGGAAAAGTCCGAGCACATAACTACTCCTCTTCGCTATCCTCTTCATCATCTGAATCTATCGTTGTATCAGAAACTGCGTCTTCTCGTTCACCCGAAACAATGACAGGTGAATACCCTTTCAATGTATATGTTGGCTCATCGAAAGCAAGAAATGCAGTCTGAACTTCTTTATTGTGATTTTCGCGGACACTTTCTAATATTTGCTGGCGATCGGCAGGACTTAAAAGTTCATCGTTTGCTGTCGTATAAATAACTTCATTTTCGCGGCGGATATGCTCCCGTAAGATTCCGGTAAGTTCTTTCGCGCCGCTTAAGAATTGTGTTGCTTCATCATCGGTGATCTCATTTTTTTCAAGAGTTTGCCGCCAAAGTCTTAGTAATGCAGTTGACCTGATCAGCATTACTTCATGCTGTTCATGGATAAACCTCATTGGTGTTGTATCCTGCTGAAACCCTATATGCGGAAGCTTATCCAGCACTAAAGGAAAAAGAGAATTCTCTTCATCTATTTCATGACGCGGCGCAACATTCACAAGAAAATCTAAAAGCTCGCCCCATTCTTTATCTTCTTTGATACTTTTAATTACACCGTTCGCCTCTGCGGTTTGCCAAAGTTTTTCCAGAAGATTGATCTGCGTCGTGATGAG